>JBELAI010000089.1:0-20382 GCA_049508975.1 Occallatibacter sp.
TACGGACAGCGGAAAGCCGGAAAACGGCGCAAAACCGCCGAATACCCGCGATAAGGCAACGGTAAACACTCCGATTTCCCGATGATCATCTAGCTTCTCCTATTCCAATTGCCCAAAAGAATCCATCTCTCTTTGATATAGAGTTGTTCCTGACCATCCGGAGAATTCCAGTGAATATCCGCGCCAGCAGGAGGCTCCGACAAAGAGGAAGCAAAGTATGACAAGTCGTTGCGCATTGTCATTAGCCCTCGGATTCTCCATCGTGGTCCCGCTGACGGCCTGCAAAGCCCAGAGTCCAGCGGCTCCGACCTCCATCGCCATCACACAGCCTGACTATGGTTTCAACGTATTACCAGGCAGTGTCCGCCGCATTCATGCCCGCGTCACAGGCGGAACAACCAACGGAGTCACCTGGTCCGTAACCGGCGGCGCAACACTCTCCGCAACCACCGGCAACTGGGTAGACGTGACCGCTCCACCCAAAGGCAGTCACTGCTCCATCAAGGGCGCGGACACCTATACCGTTCAGTCCGCCAGCCAGTTCAAGCTCACAGCGCAGTCGCAGGAGAACCCAACCCAGTCCGCCACCATCACCGTCAACGTCTGCAACCCAGCCGTACAAGTCCACGTAGTGCCCTTCTACACCACCCTGTACGCTGGCCAGAAAGCCGACATCCAGGCCTTTGTCTGGGGATCGACCAACCGCAACGTGACTTGGGCGATCACCGCCAAACCCCGCGAGGGAGAGGCCACCCTGGACGACACGACGAACGAGGACACAGTCTTCTCGGCCAGAGTCGGTGGCCGTTATACGCTGACAGCCACCAGCGTCGCAGACGGTTCCAAGGTGAACACGGCCACCATCTATGTGACCGGACACAAAATGCAATATCAGGTCACTCCCTCCAAGACCATGCCGGTCGATTGCACGGTTGATCCAGAACTCAAAGGAAAGACATACGAAGTAGGACCATCGCAGACCTACAAAACGATCCGATCCGTTCCATGGGCCTCTCTCGGCGACGGTTCCACCGTGCGCATCCACAACGAAGACACCACCGGTGCCAGCCCCACCACCTATCACGAATACTTTCAGGTCACGACCCGCGCCAAGCGCACCCAGCCGGTCCGCGTCTGCGGCGTCCCTGATACCCAGGGCAACCTCCCTGTGATTGATGCCAGCAACTCCACCGGTCGTTCAGACGTAAGCACCTATTCGGCAGGATATTCTGTAGTCGGCATTGGCAAGACTGGCTGGGCAGATGTTTACACCGGCCCGTGGAGTGGCTCGCAATATTTGATTGTCGAAGGCCTCAAGATTCAAAACGCAAGAAAGTCCTACACCTACACCTCTCCATCGGGTGCAACAGGCATGACATGGATCGACTTCTCGGCTTGCATTCGTGTTTTTCCCAGCATGGATACAGTAATCAGAGGTATCGACGCATATAACTGCGGCCTCGGCTTTTTCTCGGATTTCAACGCCAACAATGGCTACGCAGCCGTGGCAAACACTCTGTATGAAGGCAACCACCTGCATAACAACGGTGTCCCCGGATCCTACGGCGAGCACCAGTTCTACATTCAGGGGTGGAACGAGGTTGTGCAGTTCAACATCCTCGACGCGTATCAAAGCGGTGCGCAGGGCTCGAATTTCAAAAGCCGAGGCTTCCCAGACATCATTCGCTACAACCATTTCGGCGACGGAGCCTTGCGACAACTGGACCTGGTCGACAACCAGGACGGAAGACCTTATTCCTCATTCGAGGGCTACCTCCAGGGAGCAGCGAAATCCTATCTTTCGCTCTACCCCAAGGACACTTACGGCGCCGACATGCTCGCCGCGGCAATCGAGGCCCACCATGGGGATTACGTTTACGGCAACACCTTCATAAATTCAACTGCGATGGTCCCGATTCACTACGCCACCGACCAATGCGGCCTGGAAAACGATCGGGTAGGGACTCTTTGGTTCTACAACAACAGTTTCTACGAGCCAACGGGCAAGCTTTGGCGTTGGTTCATGTTTGACACCACCGCTGGTGGCGGGAACGACTGCCCCGAAATCGAATGGCCGCAGATTGAGGTTTATAACAACGCCATCTGGATGGAATCACCAAAGAAGCCATATTTCTACTGGAATGACGAAACAAACCAATTCACGACATTCGGGAAAAATGCGATCGATGCCAACTGGGGCTCAGATGATCCGGCCGGTGGAGACGGCACTGGCTGGGGTGCCAAAGCATCGCAATATGCCTTCCAAGGTGCAAGCAACCGTGTGGACAACTCCGGCATATCCAATCTGGTCGGTGTCTCGGCAGCCCCGTTTGACCTGACCACCTTCGCTCCAAATTCGTCGCTCGTCAATGCAGGAGCAAGCCTGCCGGCGGCCGGCCCGAAGCTGCCTGTCCGCTTCCAGTATGACTCCTCCGCGATACAGACGGCCCGCAAACAGATACTCACTTTGGGGGCAATGGAGTAACTCAGAGATCCGTCAATCACAGCTTCTTTTCTTGCCCTCGGAGGTACTCAAAGGTCTGCGCCATCGCTTCGGATGGCCCAACAAGTGGGCGCCATCCGATGCTGTGCAGCTTTGCGTTGCTGAATGTGTTTCCACCCCAGGCTGCAGCGACTTTGTAGCGCGTAAGGATTGCTGGTAACTGACCTTGGGATCTGCGATGATACTTCTCCAACGACCAGGCAAGTATTCTGGTTATGAAATACGGGAGACGAATCGATCGAATCCGTTTGACATGCCGTTTGTATTCCCGCAAATACCGCGAGGCGGTTGGTAGGTCATCATCGTGCACGTTATATGATTGCCCCGCAGAGTCTGGATGAGTACCCGCCACCACGATCGCTTCCGCACAGTTGACGACAAAAGCAAGTGGAAGCAGATTGCTTCCGCCAAGATGAAAGAATACTGACCCGATTTGTAATCCAACCCGGCTTGAGAAGGCGCCGCCGCCCGGTCCGTAAATTACACCTGGACGCACTACTACGAGTTCAAAACCAACTTTTCGCTGATACTCCCTAAAGAGCTGCTCCTGTCTCAGCTTGGAATAAGAGTAGGTGTCCCGCCATTCAGGATGGTCTTCCAGTGGCGTTTGCTCATCGACCCGCGCCCCTCTCCCCAAAGGCACCACACCGTACACACCGAAAGAGCTTACAAGAACCACCCGGGTCTTTCGTGCGGGATCGTCGTCGTGGGACTCCAACGCTTCGAGCAAATTGCGAGCTACAACCACCGAATCGGCAAATAGTTCCGCCGCCGACCCCTTCAATCCGGCAGCGAGATGGAAAACCAGTGAAACACCCGAGAGGGCCTTGGCGCAGTCGGTCTTTGAACGCAGATTACCGCAGCATATCTCAAGTCGCGCGCCTGGATGTGACTGCGACACCTCAACGAGCCTATCCGCTTTGCCCCGATCGCGAAGAAAGCATCGGATATCGTTATAGCCGTGGGCGAGCAGCCGTTCGACCACATGAACTCCAAGAAACCCGCCGGCACCGGTAACCAGGACCTTCAAACGAACACCTCTGGATACACCTGTTCAAAGATCCGCTCCATCATCGCGGAGACTTTTAATATTTCGCTATATGCAATCGGCGGTTGCGTATCCTCCATGATGCTAAGGTAAAACTCACTCAGCAAGCGGCGCATACCATCGAAGTAATGGAAGCGCGCATGCGAAAAACTGTTCATATTCTTCAGCCCTTGGCGAAGATAATCCTTCGAGACCAGAAACGGAGGGACCAAACGCCCGAGAGACGAGGGGAAGGTTTGCTTCCGTTCAAGAACAACCGTTCGCGCTGTGAAATCTACATGAGCAGTGTTCTTGGTACCATAAACGCGCAGACTATGCCCGATAGGACGAGCATGTGAACTGAATGTGGCATAGGCGCTTGCTTGGGAACTGCGGATGATCACGCGCAATTCATCTAGAAGCGGCCCAGGGCGCAAACCGCTTCCATCATTACCTCCCGGATATGCAATTGCCTGTATGAATGGCTCTTCATCACCGAGAAATGGAGTGATTTTATTCAAGACATGGTCAAGGACATTCTGGAATAGTTTTCCTGGAAGACGATTTACCCAATGGTCAGGATCGCGCTTCAATGCTGTTCCATATTCACCATCAAGATCGTAGCCGTAATAGCTCTCGACGTGAACCGGGCTGCCAAGCGTGCCCGCTTCAAATAGGCGACGCAATTCAAGCGCGGGAGCTTCGAAATTCGGCCAGTAATTCACGGCAAGTTTCTTTCCTGCTTCAACTGCCGCAGAGACTATAGCCTCAACATCGCGATGACGGAGTGCTACGGGCTTTTCAAGGAATACATGACATCCCGATGCCACAGCCTGTTTGGTTAGCGACAGGTGCGACTGCGGTGGCGTTGTTATGTGCAAAACATCCGGATTCTCCGCCTCAAGCATCTTCGCCACATCGCTGTACCGCCGTGGAACAGAGTAACGAACAGCTAGCTGCTCAGCCATAATCGGTTCAAGATCGCAAACTGCTACCAACTGAACCGAAGGAATCTTTCTGATCTCGTCAACATGTGCGTCCGCAATCTTTCCGCAACCGACGATTGCTATCTTCAAGCCCATTGTCTTCCTTTAAGCAACTAATCGTATATCACGCTTAGGATACAACGAATGGTCTCTTTGACAGACAAGATAAGAGTCCTCGATACTCAAGAATACTGGTTCCGCCGTGAGCGCCTTCCGCCAACTACCGCATCCTGCAAAGGGCAGTTCGACTTGATGAAGCTCCCTCGAAGTGCACAAATCTGGCTTCTGCCTTACCTGAAGGACCGCCTTCGGAAAAGCATGCGTCCCGCTAATCCGAAGCGTGCATGGGTTGCTCTTACGGACCATTACGAACCGCTCGGAATGAGTTCCTCTGCTTCGGACGCGCTCAACAGGGTAGCCCAGTGGCGACACAGGTGGCCACGTATTGCCGATGACGCCCCCAAAGACGCGGCAGGCCAGCGCCCGCAATATAGCTTCTTCTACCCGCAAGAAGAGTACAGGCGAGATCTGCTCGACGGTATTGCCCAGATCGTGCGTCTTGGGGTCGGAGATGTTGAAGTCCATCTCCATCACGAGAATGAGCATCGCGATTCCTTCATTGCCAAGGTGGCCGAATTCTGCAAGCGGCTCAGGGATGACCACGGTCTTCTCCGCCAAATTGATGGCCGCACTGTATTCGGCTTCATCCACGGCAACTGGACGCTTGACAACTCACATCCGGACGGAATTCGTTGTGGCCTCAACGGTGAGATTGCTCTGCTCCGCGATCTGGGCTGCTACGCCGATTTCACAATGCCGTCAATTCCCTCCCCAACGCAGGGCCGGGTTGTCAACCAGATCTATTGGTGCACAAACAATGCCGACGATCGCCCGAAGTCCTTCGACCAGGGAATCGAGGCCACCAGCGGTGGAGGCAGACGCGGCGACCTCCTCATGATTACCGGGCCGGTCGGCCTGCGTTTTGGAGGACGAATCATTCCGCGCATGGAAACAGGAGAGATAGCTGGCTACGACATGCCGACTCCATCGCGAGTTCACCAGTGGTTCGATCTAGCTCCCGTAATTGGCGACGATCTGTTCCTGAAACTCTACACTCACGGCGCAGCGGATCGCAATCTCGAGCCGCTGCTCAACGGAGGACTCCGCAACCTTTTCCAATGGCTGGCAGAAGAAGCTGACCGTAGAAAGATCGAGATCCACTGGGCCACAGCGTGGCAGATGTATCAGGCTGCCGACCGCTTGATTCATCACCGCAAACAGATTTCCGGTTCAGCACCTGTTTCTGCGGATGTGATTCGATGAGCCGTCTTAATGTCCTGCTGGTCACCTATTCATTTCCCCCTGCTGGAGGCGTTGGGGTACTCCGTGCCGCAAGCCTTGCCCGGTACTTCCCTGCGGAAGGAATTCGACTCGACGTAATTACCGCTAAGAATGCGTCCTTCGTTGGTTCAGATGCCGCCCTGCTTAAAGAGATTCCCGGCGACGTCGAAGTCTATAGGACGATCACCTTCGACCTTCCCTTTGGAATCAAAAAGGCAATCAAGAAACTTATCACCCGAGAGAAATCATCCGTGGATAAGGGCGTCGCTCCAGGCCAAGCCTCTAGACCGAACCTCCTTAAGAGAGCAATACAGGACATTCTGCTGCCTGACCCGCAGGTGACCTGGCTTCCCATACTCACCCGCACTGCAAGGCGAATCATCAAGGTTCGAAACATCGATCTGGTCCTCATCACTGTGCCGCCATTCTCTAGTGCGTTGCTGGTCGAGAGGCTTCGCAAGGAGTTTCCTCGTTTGCCCATCGTGATCGATTTTCGCGATGAGTGGCTCTCCACCACAATTAACCTCGTCAGTTTCAGCCGCAGCGAACGGGCCTTCCAAGTTGCGCGAGACGCCGAAGCAAGCGCTGTCAAAAACTCAAGCGCTGTTGTTGCCGTCACCGAGGCAGCACGCCGCGAGATTCAAGCTCGCTACCCGGACGAACCGGAAGGCAAGTTCCAACTCATTCCGAACGGCTTCGATGCCACGCGGCTTCGTGCCTCCGCGCGTTCCGCTCAACCGCGGAACGATGATCGGATCGTGGTCACATACACCGGCACAGTTTATGCATCGACGGAGCCGACAACGCTGATTGCGGCCTTGCAATCGCTACCCATCGAAGTGAAGTCCCGATTCAAGCTCCGATTCATAGGCCACATCGAAGACCTTCGCTATCGGGAGAACCTTCTCCAACTCGGTGACATGGTGGAACTCAAGGGCTTTCTACCGCAAAGCGAAGCCTTGGCTGCGATGAAAGACACTGATTATGCGTTGTTAGTTACACATGACCCTCTAAACGTTGCGGCCAAGTTCTACGACTACGTCGGCGCGCGGATACCGATTCTCGCCACTGTTCATCCGGAGGGGGATACCAGGCGCCTCCTTGAGGAACTGCGGGCTGGATGGTGGGCGGGTAGTCGTGATGAAGAAGGGATCCGCCGGCTCTTCTGTGAGGCCGCTGCAAGAAAGGATTTGAGGGGAATCGAATTCCAGCCTGACCTCGAGAAGATCGCGATGTACGAACGCAAAGTCATTGCGAGACGTTACGCTTGCTTACTCCGCTCAATGGTCGGCGGCCAGAGCGAGACCGGCGCACCAGGACTGAACAACGGTGTCAGCGGAATGGAACAATGACTATGCTCAAGATTGCCGTTGTCACTGCGCATTTTCCCAGTTCGGCGCAACCGACGCACGGCCGGCCCGCCCTTGAGACATTGCGCATTCTTTCTGGCAAAGCCGATGTTCAGGTCTTTTACCCCCACGCGGCATACCCGTCCTTGCTCAGACCGCGGAGCCGCCTCTACGAGGCCATCGACCCCTCTTACAGCCTGAAAGATGTAAAGGTCGGCTATTACGACTACCCTGTGCTACCCCTGATTTCGCGGCCGTTTAACGGGCAGGCTGCCGCACACAAGCTTCTTCCTCATGTTCGCAAGTTTGGACCCGATCTCATTTTCAGCTATTTCCTTTACCCAGACGGATATGCCGCTCTAAAGATCGGCAAGGCGCTTTCGGTGCCTGTCGTTGCCATGGGTGTTGGTTCCGATGTCCACAACATTGGCGACCGGTTTTCAGCGATGCACACGCGCACAGTCCTTCGCAAAGCCGATTTTCTGGTCGCAATCAGCGATGATCTGCGCAACAGGATTGTAGGCATGGGTGCCCCTCCCGAAAAGACCCGGACCATTCTCAGCGGCTGCGACGTCTCAGTATTCCATCCTATGGACCGATTCGAGACCAGGCAGAAATTGGGGATCGATCCGGCGGTCGAGGCAGTCGTCTACATCGGAAGGATGGACGTGAAGAAGGGACTTCGCGAACTTGTCGAAGCAGCCGCATCGCTGCATCCAAAGCGCCCCGATCTTCATGTATTCCTGATCGGGAAGGGTCCGGACAGGCCCCTTATCGAGAGCGTCATTCAGTCCAGCAATGCCACGGAATATATCCACTTGCTCCCCGAGTGTAGGTTCGACGATGTTGCCATTTGGATGGCGGCCGCCGATCTGGTTACTCTGCCAAGTTACATGGAAGGCTGTCCCAACGTTGTACTGGAGTCCCTCGCTTGCGGCCGTCCTGTTGTGGCAACGAATGTGGGCGGAATCCCGGAAATAATGAGTGACGAATGCGGACGTCTCGTGCCCGCGCGCGATTCGGATGCCCTCGCCCTGGCGCTTGCGTCGGTCCTTGACAGAACATGGGACGCCAACGCTATTTCCGCGCAGAGAGGCCGCAGTTGGAACATGGTTGCCGCGGAACTGCTGGAGATCTTTGAATCGCTTGTGTCCGCCAGTCACAAAGAAGAGCATGCCAGTTAGTTCTCAAAGCGCTCACCCCAGACGTCCGTCCGTTTACCTGGCCACCTGAAAGATTTGGAGTCTTCCGTGACGATAGAAGCTTACGGCAGGATTGGCGTTTTGGCGGTGGCCTTGGCCCTGGACAATTTGGGCGCTTTACCGCCGGGCTGGGTCTCCTGCAACTTGTACAGCAGCGATCTGTAGCTGATATTGAGCCATTTTGCGGTCTTGCGCCGGCTCCACCCGTTGGCCTGCAAAACCTTCAAGATGATCTGCCGTTCGAGGTCCTGCGTGGCGGCCCTGGTGATCTCTTTCAGCGAGACAGGGTTCGCGAGATCGATTTCCGCAGTCAGGTTGGAGGCGGTTGAAGGAACGAGTTCCTCTGCCAAAGCTTCTTCGTTGCCGATGAGGATGTAACTGCGAATCATGTTTTCGAGTTGCCGAATATTTCCCGGCCAGTCGTAGCGTTGCATCAAACGCAGAATCTCGCGAGAAAGCGGCCTTGGGTTGCAGTGGAAGGCCTTCGAGTGGACTTCAAAGAAATAGTCGACCAGTTTCGGCAGGTCCTCGATCCGTTGCCGCAGAGATGGAAGATCGATCGTAACGGCGTTGATCCTGAAGAAGAAGTCGAGGCGAAAGGTGCCGTCGTTGGTCTTGTTGCGCAGATTCCCGGTGGCTGCGCTGATGATCCGCGTATTGACACTTCTTGACTCCTGCGCTCCTACACGCATGAAGCTGCCATCCTGGAGCACTTGCAGTAATTTTGCCTGAACAGACAGATCCAGGCTGCCCACCTCATCCAGGAACAGCGTGCCCATGTGGGCAAGTTCCACCCGGCCGTGTTTATTCGCATAAGCTCCCGTGAATGCTCCCTTCTCATAACCAAACAGCTCGGATTCGATCAGGGAATGGGGAATAGCGGGGCAGTTGACCTTGACCCAGGGCGAGCTCGCGCGCCGGGAGTAGGCGTGGAGGAGCCTGGCGAAGATTTCCTTCCCGGTACCGCTCTCGCCTTGCAATAGTACGGGAACGGTGGTATCGGCAACCCGCTCCAGCTTATCCTTGGCGGAGGCCATCAAGGAGGATTGTCCGAAAATCATTTCGGCTGGCGGGAGCTCACGAGTATCTACAGAATCGCTCGTTGGTGCCAAGGGCATTGTCGGTAGGCCTGCAGGGGTTTCTCCTCCTCCGTCAGCAATTCGACGACCAAACAGGAAATCGCCGATCGTAATCATGGATATTGCAATTACGTAACTTGAATTCTCTTGTAAGTGATCTTTACAAAGCAGATACATGCTAATCTACAACACAAATGGTTGATTGAACGAATCCCTTCGTGTGTTGAAAATTGTGAAAACTTTTGCACATCTGGGGAATTAATTACCACTTTGATGCTATGATGGCTCTCAAGTATCAGAGCTATAACTTCTACGAGGGAGTGATCCCCCATCACTAACTACGTAAGATGATCGCAAGGCCTTGAGTCATTCGGCAATCCACGCCGAGTCAAAACAGATCGGTTCAAGCCAATTTGTCTTGAAATGAGCCCCGTGGATTGAGTCCCAGAATAACCCCGTTTCATGGGTGAAAATGAATTGACGTTTCTTATCTTTGCCAAGGTGTGCGCATGAAATCCAAAATCGAGCACAAGCAGCAAATAGCAGTTTTGGACGCTGATCCCGCCATACTCAAATACATTCACCGCATTCTCGCTGACCGCTACAGTGTGAGCCTGTTCACCAAGCCCGAAGAGCTTTGCCAAGGACTTAAGGAAGCAATGAAGCTGGACATGCTGATGATGGACTGGGATATGCACGAAGAGGACACGAGTGAGAAGGCGCTCAAACTGCTGACTGAGATCCGCGCCTTGAAGCCGGCTCTGCCCATCGTTATGTTTACGTGTTCCGCGGATCTCCAGGACGTGGTACAAGCTACGCGCCGGGGCGCCACCGACCTCATCGTGAAACCCTTTCGCAAAGCCGATATTGACCTTGTGGTAAAGCAGTGCCTTGAGGATGTTGGCAAGTACGTTGCCGGAGATGATAGTCAAGCGAAGGAGATCCCTCTCGATGAGAACACTTCGCTGGTTGTTGCGAGCAAGCGCATGCGGGAAATTGAGTCGCAATGCAGGCTTGTCGCCAGGGCGGACATCCCGGTCTTGGTTCTCGGCGAGAGTGGCACAGGCAAAGAAGTTGCAACCATGTTTATCCACAAGATGTCAGCCCGGAGCCAGCGTAACTTCCTGAAGGTGAATTGTGCGGCGATGCCGGCCGATCTGCTTGAAAGCGAGCTCTTCGGTTATGAGCAAGGCGCGTTTACAGGCGCTGTGAAGTCCAAGCCCGGCAAGTTCGAACAGTGCAATGGCGGCACCATTTTTTTGGATGAAATTGGGGAGATGCCCGCCGCTTTGCAGGCCAAGTTGCTGCAGGTGCTTCAGGACGGAAGTTTCTCGCGCCTCGGCGGAAGGGCCAGCGTCAAGGTGGATGTGCGAGTCATTGCCGCTACCAACATCGATATCAAGGCCGCAATTGCGCAAAAGACGTTTCGGGAAGATCTCTACTACCGGCTGAATGGATTTACATTGAAGATGCCTCCCCTGCGTGAACGCATGGAGGAAATCCCGATTCTGGCCCACCATTTCATGCGCAAGGTCGCGGCCAAATACGAGCGCGATCCATTGCCCATTTCGCCGTTGCTCATGAAAGTGCTGGCGAGCCAGGCTTGGCCAGGCAATCTTCGCGAGTTGGAAAACACTATCAAACGCTACCTGATTCTGGGAAATGAGCAGACCATCATCGAAGACTTGAACCCGGCACAGGGTGTGGGAAACGATGATCCTTCCACGGTAGACATCGGAGCCGGCGCTGGTCTCAAGCATCTCGTCCGAAATCTGAAGGGTGATGCTGAATCCATTGCGATCGCACAAGCGTTGGAGGGTACGGGATGGAACCGCAAAGAGGCCGCAACCGACCTGCAAATTAGTTATAAGGCCCTGCTTTACAAAATCAAACAATACAACCTTTACCCCCCGCAGAGACGGCCGGTCGCCGTTGCACAGGCCGTTACCCTTGGACGGACAGCAGACTGACCATATTTCCCCCATCAGCTCTCGACAGAGGTTGCCTCAAGTCGATTCCCCGGGCGGCCCTCAACTGTGGGTGCCCCAGGTCTCGCGTTTGAGACCTGGGAGGCTACCAGTCCAAACGGTCTAAGTATTAGCTGAAATGCATCCGGCCCTCCGGTCAATGTTTTGACCCGCAATCCCTTATGACTGCAGGCGATAAGAGCCCTGCGTTGCGCGTCCGCTCTGTTTCCAGCCGCGAAAAATTCGTGACACGATCACGCCACCTGGGTAACACAAAACAGCCATTGGCATAAGGGCAGTCGATTCAGCATCATGAGAATACGTCGTCGGCAACTCGCCCAGCGGACATGTTCAACTCAGTAAGAAAATTCGCCCAATCATGAGCCAGACTGAAGAAATCAAGTCGGAGCCCGTTGTGGTTCAGTTCGGAACCCGGACCCTCAAAGGGTACCTGGAGTCGCCGGTCTCGAACACAATTGAAGACTTGCTGATTAACGCTCCTCCGAGTTCTCCAGAGACCTTCCGGGTCCGCCACCTGGATTCCGATGTCGTCGAGGAGGTTCCAACCAATGGGATCAAAGCGGTCTTTTACGTGAACTCGTTCAACGGGAATTCAGAGCATACGAATCTGAACTTTCACTCCAGGGCGCCCGTCGCACAGGGGATCTGGATCCGGCTTCAGTTTAAGGATGGCGAAGTGATGGAAGGAATAGTCAACAACTCCTTTCGCTATCTTGTAGACCCAGGCTTCTTCCTGTTACCAACCGACCCAGAAAGCAATAACAAACTTGTGTATGTCATGAAGAACTGGCTTGTGGATCATCGGGTTCTCGGACTGCGCAAAGCCTGAGCGATCGACGTTTCATCCCCAACAATCGAATCGTGCGGAATCTCGGTCGTTGAGTCTGCGGGAATTGCGGAATCTACCGCGATCCGGAGCACTGCGTTTCCAACCAGAAAAGACCCTTTCATCAAAGGCGACGATCACAAGCCAGGCCGATCGGTATGCCCTCCCAGATGCTGCTGAAGGGAAACGGCGCGGCACGTCGTTATTAGATTCGCTTGCAGTTTGAAATTGAACGTGATTGTGGCCCTTCCATAATCTGCCAGATTGGGTCATGTCCCGCCTACGTCCTGCATGCGACACCAATGTGGTTGGTGAACTGTGAAAGAATGGCACTTGCGAAGAATTGTGTCGGATTGCACAT
This sequence comes from Occallatibacter sp., assembly GCA_049508975.1. Classification (GTDB taxonomy): domain Bacteria; phylum Acidobacteriota; class Terriglobia; order Terriglobales; family Acidobacteriaceae; genus Telmatobacter. Next base: position 12,663 of record JBELAI010000089.1, read on the forward strand.
ACATATCCCTCCGATCGGTAAACCATCGTCGTATCCGGTTATGCGACCAGACTCTACGAGTGCCTCACAGTGATTAGAAAGCGCTTAAGCAGAAAAACAGCCTATGCCGTCGAAATAGAGGAAATAGGGTTTCAACTCACAGACCACAGACCTTTGGCTCTGTGAAAGGGTTCTCCATTCATGAGCGGGATTAATCCGAAAAAGTCGGAACAGGTTGTAATTCAATTCGGAAACAGGACGGTCAAGGGGTACTTGGAATCTCCGATTTGGAACACAATCGAAGATTTGCTGAGCAACGCCCCCTCCAGTTCACCGGAGAGCTTCCGTATCCGCCATCTCGATTCCGATCTAGTCGAGGAGATCCCGACTAGCGGGATCAAGGCTGTCTTCTACGTGAATACCTTCAGTGGGGACTCAGATCACACTCATCTGAATTTTCACTCGAGAGCCCATGTAGCCAAGGGGATCTGGATGAGGCTGCAGTTTCGGGATGGCGAAGTGATGGAGGGGATTGTGCACAATTCCCTTCGCTACCTGGTAGATCCGGGGTTCTTCCTGATACCGACCGACCCCGAAAGCAACAACAAGCTGGTGTACGTTGTGAAGAGCTGGCTTTCAGACCTGCGGGTTCTGGGAATGCGCAAAATCTAAGGAACCTCTGAATAAGCCCATCTTTTGATAAGGCACGACTTTACAGGCTGCGGAAAACTCGCTTCCCAGGCCGATTTCGAGAGCTTTGTAACAGGGCACGACTTCAGTCGTGCCGCAAATAGCTGAAAAGAAAGGTGGGCTTTAGCCCCGGCGGGATGCTTTTCTTCAATAGCTCCCGAGCCATCGAGTTTTTCCGCAGCCTCTTTAGTCGTGCCGCAATTTCGGCAAATTGAGTGTGGGATTCACCCCCTGATGGAAAGTTCGGGGGGCCATGAACTTGATCGGAGCTTCCCTAAGCGGTGGATGTTGCCTGTCCAAGAATCGAATAATTTAGAATCTCCGCCGCTATCCCTGAAAGGCTGCGGGAGGTTTTCTCCTTGCGAAGCAGCCTGGCCTGGCATCGAATCCGACAACAGGTCGAAAGTGTAATCTCCGGCGGCAAATCGACCACAAACTCAAAATCAAGGCCTATAAGTGGGCTTTGGGAAAAGGCCAGATAGAAATATGCTCCCTTGTTGCTCAGGTCGCGTGTATAGGCCGGAACCTCGCGGTCTCCAATCTTGAGGGTTATGGGCGCATGGACTTTAAAGCGCCGCGTTCCCCGCCGTTCACTCGCATTTGCCAGAGGCTCTGTCATGCGGCCCATTTCAAACTGCCCCGTTCTGTTGTGGAGCCTTGGTTGCGGTTCAATTGCCAATTCCGAAAACCTGGTACTGGCGTCAAAGCCCATGTGCGTAAGTCCTGTCAACGCCTACCCCACAGCCATCTGCTGTTTATTACTTGAGCATTAAAGCAATTCAAAGGCCGAACAGTTTTCAGAAAAAGAAAGAGATAGCGAGCCGCTCCAAGCTGAAAGTGCAATTCGATGCACATCTGGTTGGAAGAAATTGGGCACTCAGTTCCCCATCGATTCGTCGCATCCGGTTCACTCAGCCCTGCGAGTTCCTATATGGAACTCGCATGGTTTGAAGGCATCGGCCTCTTGAATATTGACTGCGCTTTCAAGTTCCTCTGGTCCTGAATTTCTGCCTCATCGATAGCGGCTTATTTGGGCCACGCGCGTCTGCGGAGTCACAAGCCCCGGAACCAGAACGGGATCATGGAATGGTGAAAGAATTGAATCCCTTCCACGATTCCATGACCCCGGTCTTGGCAGGTCCAACCCCTTGCCTGCCGTACCTCACTCAGAAACCCAACTGGAGCAAAACATAAGGAGAAGCCCTTCTCCAATCTGCCAGACTACGACCTCAGAACCAGGCCCGAAGAGTTCTGCTTGCCGGCCTTCCGAAAGAGAATCAATGCCAACCCAAGCAGGCCGGTGCCGAGCAAGAATAGGGACCCAGGCTCTGGGGTTACAACCTCTCCTGCAGGGACCTCGATCAGAGTTACAGTTCCGGCGCCGCCGCTATTTATCGCGGGCACGTTTGGGTTCTTAGGGTTTGGAATCGGATCGTTGTAGTGATAGCTGCCATTGTCTGCAAAATAGAAGTACCCACTTCCGGGACCAGTGGGTGCACCGCTGCCGAATGCGCCAGAGAAGATGTTGAGTTCATAGCCGTTGATATCGACGAGAAAGCCACCCCAATCCAGAATCGCGTTCCCGGAATTACCGGTGTAGAGCAGATTGTCGAAAAGGAATTCGCCATCTGACGACGTAGTGAGGCTATTCGCGGAGCCACCGTTGGCATCCTCGGTAGCGGTGGTGCCGAACCAAACCGATGGGCTACCGGCAACGTCGAAGGCCCCCTGCACGGCCGTAATGGTCTGTGTAGAACCCGTCCCTGTGGTGGTAAGAACGAAATCGGCAGTGAAGTTTGCGCCACCAATGGTGTATGACCAAGTGTCAGCCTGAGCGACTGGGGTAATCGCAAGAGCCGCAGCCAAAGCGAGCAAAGCAATCGAGAAACTCTTCATATATTTATCCTCCCGGTTTTGCGGCACACTGCCCAAACCGCTGACGGAGATTTGTCCGAATCCGCAGAATCTGGCCACAATGGGCTGCCATATTCCATGCAGGTTGGATGCCAAACGCAAGTGATTTATATTCAACAGCTTGCCCTCATCAACCATCGCATATGTGCAACAACTTGCACATATGTTTACTAAATAGATCCTCTTTTGCCCCGAAGCAAGGGCAATTCCTCCATGAAAATACCGCTGAGGCGAACGGTAGCCCTGGCCTCCAGGCCGGATCGTGCGGGTCTCCTGACCCGTGCATCGATGCTGCCGGCGTCGACGCCGCAAGTACAGTCGAGCTTGCTGACCGGCTCTACCTCTGGTGCCAATTTACGGATAAGTTCTTAAACGATCGCAAGCCACAACCCGAGCTCGACCAGAACTCCGCTAATTCGTAGTGAAGTTCTGCACAGCCCCCACCGTCGTACCCCCCGCCGTGATCACTTTGACCTGGTAGTAATATGTCGTCTTCGCCGCGAGCGTCGTAAGAGTTACGCTTGCTGTCGCACGCGTAGCAGACGCGCTCAGCGCTGTCCAAGCCGTCGTCGTCGTAAGCGCAGTGCTGCTCGTACCGTAGCGGAAGGAATAGTTCCCCGCCACCCCCGCCGTGTTCACATACGCGTTGAGCGTGGCTCCGGTTGTTCCAACCGCAGTCGCCGGTCCGGCCAGCACCGCCGGCGAGCCTACTATCGTGTACGTCGCGCTCGCCTCAGGGCTCGTCGCATCATGCTCCGCTACAGCGACCACGGTCACCGTCTTCGAAGTGTTGATCGCAAGCGGTGTCGTGTAAGCCGTCGAGAAGACCGTCGGTGTCGAACCATCCAGGGTGTAATACAACGGCGATGCCGCGGTCGTTTCCGTAACACTGACCGTCTGCTGCGCGTAATACGTCCCGCTCGCCGGCGAAATCACCGGCTTGATCGGCGAAACGACCTCGTTCAGCCCATCCCCGCTCGCCGCATACGCTGTGCTGCCGCCATAACTGGCCAATACGTAATGCTCTCCGGCTCCGAGCGTCGCATTGGTGTACGTTGCCTTGCCGGCGCTCAGAGCCACCGTCGCAACGGTGCCCTCATCTAAGCTGAAGACCACACTTCCCGTCGGTATAACCGTTCCGGAGGTCGGCTTCACCGTCGCCGTAAACGTGACCGACGTACCAGGCGTTACCGAGTTCGCGCTTGGCGTCAGCGTCGTCTCCGTATCTGCGGTCGACGGCGGAGTAGCCAATAGATTGAAGTTCGCCACAAACCCTGTATTCTGCTGCGTGTGGTATGCCGTTTCAAAAGCGTCCACAGTCACTGGGAAGTTCGGTGAAGTGGTATAGCCCACCAGGTAGACTCGGCCTTCGCCCCCCAGCCTCAGTCCATAGGCCGTGTCGCCTGAGCCGCCCGGACCCGCCGGATTCTGGGTGCCAGTCCCGCCAAAGTACGTCGAATAAATCTGCGCTGTCCCCGTCGGATTAAACTCCGTCAGAAACCCGTTCGACGTATACGCCGTGTAATCGCAGCAATGCGATGCGCCCTTGTTCGTGGTTTGATAGGCATTCGGCGTCACCGGAAAATCCGCCGACATCGCTGACCCAACCACATACGCATTGTCCCCCCCGTCGATCGCCAGATCGTAAATCTGGTCGCCGCCCCATGGCCCCGTGCTCCCACCCAGATAAGTTGAATACACCAGCGCCGTCCCGGACGGATTCAGCTTGGTCAGAAATCCGTTCTGATTCGAATCGGCAGAATCGGCCGTATTCGTATCCGCCTTGTTCACCGTCTGGAACGCGCCCTTGGTCACCGGGAAATCCAGATCCGATGTGTATCCGGCCACATAGGCATTCCCCGCGCTATCCACCGCCAACCCCTCGCAGTAGGAAATCGTATTGCCGCCAAGGTAGGTCGAATAAATCAGCGCCGTGGCCGTGGGATTCAGCTTCGACACCGTGATATTGATCGACCCGTTATTCTTCGTCTGATACGCCCCAGCCGTGACCGGAAAATCCCCGGAGCTGCTGAAGCCGGCCACATACGCATTGCCGCTCGTATCCACCACGATCGGGTTTGTCCAATAAACATTGCTCAGCGTGCTGCCGTACGTGCTGCCTCCGCCCAGGTAGGTTGAGTAGATCAGCCCGCTCCCGGTCGGATTCATCTTGGTAATCACCGCGTTGTAGCCATTCGCCGTGAAGGATTTGTTCACTGGCTGCAACACCCCGGCGGTCGTCGGAAAATTCGATGAAAACGAAATACCCGAGATATACGCGTCTCCCTCGGAATCGATTGCAAGCGCCGTTAGCTCGTCCAGAGTGCTGCCGCCCAGAAACGTCGAATACACCAGCGCAGTTCCGCTCGGATTCAGCTTGGTCACAAATCCCGTTGCCAAGTCGATAGTCGCCGCCTGATTGCCCTTTTGAAATGCCCCGCTGGTAATCGGAAAATCCGCCGAATACGTGTAACCCGTAACGTAGGCGTTCCCCGCCGCGTCCACCGCAATCGCCTTGCCGTAATCGCCTTGCTGATGCAGCGTGTTCGAAATGGCCACCCCGCCCAGATACGTTGAGTAGAGCAGCGCCGTCCCAGACGGATTGAACTTGCTGATGAACGCCGTGCTCACATTGTTCGAAGGGGTCGCGTAATTCACTGCCTGAAACGCCCCGGCCGTCAGCGGAAAGTCCTCAGATAGGGTCAGCCCTGTGACATACGCATCTCCGGCCGCGTCCGAAGTAACAGCCACGACAAACTCCGCGTCCGTACCTCCGAAATAAGTCGAGTAAGTCAGGGTCGGATCGATCACCAACGCAGCCATATGATCGTAGTTACCCACGCTGAATCCTACCTCGTTATTGGCAAGCAGTTTGAAGCGGCCCGCAATTGCAACCCTGGTTCCGTTCACGTTCTGGTAAACCACCGGCTTGCGGAAGGCAACGTTGCCGTTCGTCGCCACAATCGCCAGATTCCCATCCTCATCGAGCTTCACTGCATGTGCGCCCGCAAATCGCAGCCGGATAGGTTCCGCGCTCGCACCCGGAGCCACCACAAAGTCATACTCCAACTGCTTCTGATTGCCGTAATACACCAGGTCCACGCCGGGATACACGCCCGCGTAACGCACCTTCGCAAAGTTGGGAATATCGCTGCGCCACTTGGCCGGATCGTTCCCCAAAAAGTAATTGGTACTCCCCGGCAGCCGATCCACACCAACCGGCTCAACCGACGCATTCGCCCCCTCCAATTGCATCCGCACCACATCCGTCTTCCATCCCGGCCCGGCGCCGTCAGAGCGAGCTTCCGTTTCGCGCCTCTCAGCCGCTGATCCACCAGACGGCGGCCCAGAAGACGGCAAAGCCACGCCGTATGGATGAAGCCGCGCAGACGCGCCCGTGCTTACCGGAGCATGGAGCGTCAAAACCGCCTCCTGCCCGGTCAGAAACACGCCGTACCCCTCGCCCCGCGCCATAAATCTGACCGCCTCAGCCGACTGCCCCCGGTTCGCCTCGAAGCTCATCGGCAGTTGACCGTATTCGCGCCTCACCTGCACAGTTCGTGCCGTCGAAGGCGTCGTCTGCGGCTGCTCCGCCAACGCCAAACCGCAAGCCCCCAGCATCGCGAGAGCTCCCGCTCCAGCCCGCCAACCTCGTAGCTCAATTCCCTTGAACATTCCAAGCTCCCCGATTCCAAATACCCGGCACTGCAAATTCGCCGGCACCGCTAATTCGTGGTAAAGCTCTGCACGATCCCCGAACTTATTCCCGCCGTCGTCGTAACAGTTACCCGGAAGTAATACGTTGTCTTTGTAACAAGTGAAGTTAATTTCGTGCTCACCGCCACAGGAACAAAGTTAATCCGGCCGCCAATCGGTGAGCCAATCAACAGCGTCGCCGGCGTACTCTGCGACATGGCCGACGCACTCGTTCCATACACAAAGTAATAACTCCCCGACATCCCATACGTATTCACCAGCGCATTCAGAGTCGCATTCGGCGTGCTCACCGCCGAGGCCGGAACGGCCAGCACCGTCGGTGCGTTAATGAATTGGTAGCTCGCCAAAACCACATTGCTGTTCGGCGCGCCGCTCAACTCCGCCACCGCCTGGACCGTCTCCGTTGCGCTCACTACAAATGGCCCGGCATACTTGACCGCGGTCGTGGAAGTTCCCGGCGCGCTCCCGTCAGTTGTGTAATAAATCACCGCGCCGGCAGTAGCATCCGTAATCGTCACAAGTTGCGCCGCGGGATAAATCCCCGAGGCCGGCGAGATCACCGGCGTTAACGCAGTAATGCTCTCAACAATATTTCCGCCGCTGGCCGAGTAAGTCGTGCTTCCCTGGTAACTGGCCAGAATCGCGTGTTGCCCGTTGGCCAGCGTCGAAACCGTATACGACGCATACCCCAGGCTGTTCAGCGCGACAGTAGCCACATTCTTCTGGTCGATGTTGAAAATCACATTCCCAGTCGGAACTACGGTCCCTGTAGCCGGTGTCACTGATGCCGCAAAAGTCAGCGCACTTCCAGCAGTCGCCGGATTTTCACTCGAAGTCAGCAGCGTCGCCGTCGGCGCTGTCGCCGGAGCCGTGCTGAACGTGAACTCCGATACAAACCCAGTTGTAAAGTTCGTCGAGTTGAACACCTTCTCGTAAGCACCCGAAGTTATCGGAAAGTCGGAAGCGCCTGTCTCCCCTGCAAATAGCACCGCGCCATTCGCGCCCAGTGCGACGCCATTCCCAATGTCCGAGAAGGAATTCGCGCCTCCGAAGTAAGTGGAATAGAGCTCCGCGCTTCCGGCCGGATTCAACTCCGTCAGAAATACCACCGCGCCATTATTGAACGCCGCAAGATTGGTCGTCTGATACGCGTTGCTGGTCACCGGAAAATCGGTCGAACCAGCCGAACCCGTGATATACGCATCGCCCGCGCTGTCAACCGCGATACCCACCGCGCGATCAGACCCGCTCCCTCCCAGAAATGTCGAATACGCGAGCGCAGTCCCGGTCGGATTCATCTTGGTCACGAAACAAGTAGGCAAGGAGCCGGCGGCGGAATTATTCGTCTTTTGGAAAGCTCCAGTCGTTACTGGAAAATTTGCTTCGTATGTTGTTCCCGTCAAATATGCGTCGCCCGCGC
>JBELAI010000009.1:0-58958 GCA_049508975.1 Occallatibacter sp.
GATGATCAATTCGTCGCGATAGGGCCTCAAATCGAGGCGCAGAATCTCGCCGAAGTTGCTCTCCGCGCTGCCATACGGAGGGCCGTAGTTGTTGGCCAGGTCGAAGTGCGTGATGCCAAGATCGAATGCGCGGCGCACCATGGCGCGGCCGTTCTCAAACGTGTCGACTCCGCCAAAGTTGTGCCACAGGCCGAGAGAGATGAGTGGCAGGTGGATGCCGCTGCGCCCTGAGCGGCGGTATTGCATGGTGTCGTAGCGTTGTTCGTTTGCGATGTACAAAATCTTTCTCCTTGGATCGAAACCACTAAGTCAAGATACCCTGCACAACAACTTCCTTCCGCTCATCTGACGGCGCATGCACAATGTTTCCTTCAATCGCCTCGCCATCCACCGTCAATGCAATCGAATTGCCATTGCCCTTGCGCTCGATCGAGATTTTGTAGACCACGCCTCGAAATTTCCGTGTCGCCGTGAACCCCGGCCAGTTCTTCGGAATTACCGGTGCGATTTCAAGGCCGTCGAGCGAAGTCCGCACACCCAGTATCCACTGCACAATTGCATAGTAGTTCCACGCGGCGGTTCCGGTGAGCCAGGAATTTTTCGCCTCGCCAAACGTGGGCGCATCCTTGCCCGCAATCATTTGCGCATAGACATACGGTTCGCAGCGATGAAGATCGCCAATCTCTTCACGCGCAGACGGATTGATGCGGCTGTAATAGTCGTGTGCCGCATCGCCGTGGCCCAGCCTTGTTTCGCCGATCATGACCCATGGATTCACATGGCAAAAGATGCCTGCGTTCTCCTTGTATCCCGGTGGATAGGACGAAATCTCGCCAAGTTGCAGGTAGTATCTCGAGTAAGCCGGTTGTTGCACAACGATACCGTGCTTGGTGGCCAGATGCTGCCCCACAGCGTTCATCGCGCTCTCAGCTTTGCCATCTTCAAGGCCGATTCCTGCCAATGCGCAGAAGCCGTTTGACTCGATAAAAATCTTCCCTTCTGCACATTCTTTGGAACCGATCTTCGCGCCAAAGTCGTCATAGGCGCGGAGAAACCATTCGCCATCCCATCCATGCTCGTTGATCACCGCGAGCATCTTTTCAGTCTCGCCGATATACTTGCTCGCTTCGCCGTCCAGCCCGCGCTTCTTCGCGATGTCCGCCAACTCCCGACCTGCGTACACGAACAAACCTGCGATGAATACGGACTCCGCGACCTTGCCATCCTTGTTCGTGGTTGTCTGAAAGCTCTGCCCCGGAGTGTCGGAGAAGCAATTCAGATTGAGGCAGTCGTTCCAATCGGCGCGTCCAATCAGCGGAAGGCCGTGCGGCCCAAGGCGGGTCAAGGTGTAGTTGAAGCTGCGTTGCAGGTGCTCATAGAGGGGCTGCTCCGATCCCGACTCGTTGTCATACTGAACCGGTTCGTCGAGAATGCTCCAGTCACCTGTTTCCTTTAAGTACGCGGCCACGCCGACAATAAGCCAATGCGGATCGTCGTTGAAGCCGCCGCCAATGTCGTTGTTGCCGCGCTTTGTGAGTGGCTGGTACTGGTGATACGCGCCGCCGGAAGGCAGTTGCGTGGCCGCCAGATCGAGGATTCGTTCCCGAGCTCGTGAGGGCACCATGTGCACGAATCCAAGCAAGTCCTGGTTCGAGTCGCGGAAGCCGAGACCACGGCCAATTCCCGACTCATAAAACGAAGCTGATCGCGACATGTTGAACGTGGCCATGCACTGGTATGCGTTCCAAATATTCACCATGCGGTTGGTGTGAATGTCTGGGGTATTCACCTGGAAAACGCCCAGTGTCTGGATCCAATAGGCGCACAGCCGCTCGAATGCCGCGTCGGCTTCGCGGGCATTGAGGTACTTCGCGATCACGGGTCTGACCGTTTGCTTGTTGATTGTCTGCGATCCAGGAGGATCGAACTTCTGGTCGACAGGATTCTCATGGTAGCCAAGCACAAACACAATCTGCCGGGTCTCGCCAGGCTCCAGTTCCATGTCTACCTGGTGAGCGCCCATCGGCGACCAGCCATGCGCAACGGAGTTGGTCAACTCGCCCGCTTCCACAGTTGCCGGCTTGTCCCAGTTGCGATAGCTGCCCAGAAATGCCTCGCGTTGCGTGTCGAAGCGGCCAGGCTCTGAGCACGCGAAGTATGCGAAATGATTGCGGCGCTCGCGATACTCCGTCTTGTGAAAGATGGTTCCATTCTCTATCTCTACCTGGCCGGTGTTGAAGTTGCGCTGAAAGTTGGTTGCATCGTCCTGCGCATCCCATAGGCAGAACTCGATGCTGGCAAAACCGGACAGCGTGGCCTTCGTCTTCCGTCGATTGGTCACGGTCAGCTGCCAGATCTCCAGGTTCTCACCCAGGGGAACAAAGTACCGTGTTTGCGCCTCAATCCCTTTATAGGTGGACCCGATGACCGTGTAACCCATCCCGTGCCGGCAGGAATAGTTCTCAAGTTCGTGCCGCGTGGGCTGCCAGCTTGGCGACCAGAACTCCTTCGACTCGTTGTCGCGCAGGTAAATGTAGCGTCCACCAAAATCCAGCGGCACGTTGTTATACCGGTAGCGAGTGAGCCGCCGCAGCCGCGCGTCGCGGTAGAACGAGTAGCCTCCAGCCGTATTCGAAATGATGCCGAAATATGCCTCGCAACCCAGGTAGTTGATCCACGGAAGGGGGGTGTCTGGCTGCGTTATCACGTACTCGCGATTTTGGTCGTCGAAATGGCCGAACTTCATTGCGCTTGCTCCCTCGTTCTAAAACGTTCCGCAAGTATAGTCTTTCGCGCAAAATCTAATCAAACGTTTTTGTAGAACCTTTTGCGGCGATTCACAAACTTCGAATTCTATTTGCGCATTGTTGCGCGAGTGTGCAAAAGTATCAGCGCAAGCGAAATCGGGCAATTGCTCGCTGTGTCTTGAGTCACTGCCAGATTCCTGGACCAATGTGAGACACTTACCCGGTTTCCGGCATTGAATCTGGGCGCTCGTTTGAGGCGAAGTTGCAACCATGGCAAGTCCTTTGTATCTGTCACCCTTGAGTTCGCGGTCCGTTCGGGAATTGCTCCTCGCCCCCATCTTTGCCGCTCTCTTCCTCGTCCCGCTCATTCGGACACTTGGTGCACAGACGCCAACGCCGACTACAGGCATCAAGGTGGACCAGGTGGGCTATCCGGTGGATGGGCCCAAGGTGGCTATCTACGCACTCGCACGCTTGCCGAGCGGTTCGACCGGCCCTCCCGCTGAAACCTTTCGACTCATACGCTCAGGCGATAATAGGGTTGTCTTTGAGGGAAGGCTTTCGGGAGAGATTCCCGACCCTGACACCGACGATATGGTGCAGGCGGCGGACTTCTCCAGCTTTCATGAGCCCGGCAAGTACTACATTGATATTCCTGCTGCTGTTCCAAGCGCGGTCCGCAGTTGGAACTTCACGCTGGGCAAGGACGTTTACGAGCACACGTATTACATGGCCATGCGCGGCTTTTACGGCCAGCGCTGCGGTACCGCCGTCGACATGGGACTGGAGTTTCCAGGCTTCTCTCATCCAGCCTGTCATCTGCACGGTGAATTTCATGCTTCCTCGGGCACTAAGGGCCCGCGCGACAATGAAGGTGGTTGGCACGACGCGGGGGACTACGGCCGCTACGTGGTCAACTCCGGGATAAGCACTGGCACATTGCTTTGGGCGTGGGAGATCTACGGCACTAAACTCAAGGGCATCCAACTGAAGATTCCCGAGACAGGTAACGGAACGCCGGACATTTTGAATGAGGCTCGCTGGAATCTGGAGTGGATGCTCAAAATGCAGGACGACGACGGCGGGGTCTGGCACAAGCAGACCAGCGAACACTTCACCGAATTCGTCGCGCCGCAGGACGATACGCTGACCAGCGAAGTGATTGGAACCGGCGCGGCGCCATACAAAAGCACCTGCGCCACCGCCGATCTGGCTGCCGTTGCTGCCATTGCCGCCCGCGTCTATCAGCCTTTTGACGCAAAGTTCGCCGCACAGAATCTGGATGCCGCCCGCCGCGCATGGGCCTGGACCGAAAAGAATCCGAATGTAACGTTCCGCAATCCTCCTGGCGTTTTGACTGGCGAATATGGGGATAGCGATTGCAGCGACGAGCGGTTGTGGGCCGGGGCGGAACTCGCGCGCACAACGGGCGATCGCGCATTCGGCGATTACTTCCTGAAGAATTATGCCAAGTATCTGCCTAAGCTGGACGAGCCTCCGGCAGAGGGCTGGAACCAACTCGCTCCCTTGGCGCTGTGGACTTATGCGCTGTCACATCAGAAGAAGTTCGATTCCAAAGCCGTGGAAGCGATTCGCCAGCGAACCGTCGTCGCCGCGCACGCAGTGGTCGAGCGGACCCGCGCCAATCCTTACCGGATCAGCATGAAGGCATCGGACTACGTGTGGGGCTCAAATGGCGTGGCTGCGGGATACGGCATGTATCTGCTGATTGCCAACATTTTCTCGCCTGATGCGAGCTTCACCGATGCGGCGCGCGACAACCTGCATTACCTGCTTGGACGCAACACATTTTCACTCTCATGGGTCACGCAAGTCGGAGAGAATCCGTTTCAACATCCGCATCACCGGCCTAGCGGCGCGACGGGCAAAGCATGGCCCGGTCTGCTTTCCGGCGGTCCCAACGCAGGCCGTCAGGACAATGTACTTGCTGCGTTACCCAAAGATTTACCTCCAGCGAAAGTCTATGCAGATCAGTTGGCCTCCTATGCAAGCAATGAGATTGCAATCAACTGGCAAGCGTCGCTGGTGTTTTTGTTGGCTGGGGAGTTGAACTAGCTGACTGCATCGATGAGAGCCGCGGGAAGACCAGCTAACTCGATTGGGAATCCCGAGAAATTAAAAAAGAGTTGACGGCGGCAGGGCAGGGAATTCATCGCTTTCGATTTCCCGCTTGAAACGCCATTGCAGTACCGGCTTTCATCGGCCAGGGCGCAAGCATCCAACTTTCCGCCGCGCGCGGAAAGAAGATGTCCCTGCCGGAATCGAGGGATTCAATGCATCTCCACACCATCGACCTGATCATCATCGTCGCTTACCTCATCAGCACGGTGTTGATCGGCTACTGGGTCTCGCACCGTGCGTCGCAGAGCATGCAGAACTATTTTCTCGGCGGCAATACGATGCCCTGGTATATGCTCGGCATCTCGAATGCATCGGGCATGTTCGACATCAGCGGCACCATGCTGCTGGTCTCATGGATGTTTGTTTATGGACTAAAGAGCGTGTGGATTCCGTGGCTCTGGCCGACATTCAACCAGATCTTTCTAATGGTTTATCTATCGGCATGGCTGCGCCGGTCCAAGGTGATGACTGGAGCGGAGTGGATCAAGACCCGCTTTGGCACCGGGCGCGGCGCGCAGTTATCGCACCTCATCGTGGTCATCTATGCATTCGTGAGCATCATCGGCTTCTTCAGTTACGCATTCAAAGGCATCGGCAAGTTTGCGCAGACATTTTTGCCGTGGCATTTGTCCGCCAATGAATATGCGCTGATCCTGATTGCTATCACTGCGATTTATGTCATCAAGGGCGGCATGATCAGCGTCGTTATTACGGAGGTGGTTCAGTTCTTCATCCTGTCCATCGCGTCGTTCTCGGTGGGAATCATCGCGATGAGCAAAGTGGCGCCGGACATGCTGCATCGCGTGGTGCCTGCTGGCTGGGACAACATCTTCTTCGGCTGGCATTTGAATCTGGATTGGGCCACGCTGCTGCCTGCCGCCGGTGATAAGGTTGCGCAGGACGGCTACGGCTTGTTTGGTTTCTTTGTGGTCATGCTCCTTTTCAAGGGCATCCCGATCTCCGCCGCAGGGCCCGCGCCGAATTACGATATGCAGCGTGTACTTTCCGCCAAGAACCCGCGCGAAGCATCAATGATGTCTGCATGGGTCAACATCGTACTGACCCCTCCGCGATACTTTCTCGTCATCGGACTTACAGTTCTGGCAGCGGCATTTTATGGCCCTAACTTGCGCGCCATGGGAACTAATATGGATTTCGAACTGGTGCTGCCTTATGCACTTGGCCGCTTTGTCCCGGTAGGTCTGCTCGGTTTCCTGATCGCTGGCCTGCTGGCGGCTTTCATGTCGAACTTCGCGGCTACTGTGAACGCGGCTCCGCCCTACTTTGTCAACGACATCTACAAGCGCTTTATCAACCCTAATGCATCACCGAAGACCTATGTCCGGCTGAGTTACCTGGCCTCATTTGCAGTGGTCGTTATCGGCGTCGCTATCGGTTGGAAAGTTACATCGGTAAATGCCGTCGTCGTCTGGATCGTCTCTGGCCTGTGGGGCGGTTATACAGCTTCCAATGTATTGAAGTGGTATTGGTGGCGATTCAATGGCTATGGGTACTTCTGGGGCATGATTACCGGGATAGCATCCGCACTCGGCTTACCGCCGATCGTTGCGCAGGTTCCATTCGTGCAGCATCTGCTCGCAACCTACTCCTTCAACATGGATGTAGTCATCATCTTCCCGATCGTAGTCACCGTGTCTCTGATAGGTTGCCTGCTGGGAACGCTGTTGACCAAGCAGGACGACGATGCTGTTCTAATGGATTTCTATCGCCGCGTACGCCCGTGGGGCTTCTGGGGACCGATCCTCAAGAAAGTGCTTGCCGAAGACCCGAGCTTCAAGCGCAACAAGGATTTCGGGCGCGACATGTTCAACATCGCGGTGGGGATCGTGTGGCAGGTTAGCCTGGTGGCGTTGCCTCTCTACATCGTTATCAAGGAATTCTTCCGCGCCGGTTTCGCGCTGGCAATCATTCTGGCAACATCGGCGATTCTCAAATTCACCTGGTACGACCATCTGAACGAGCGCGAAGTGGAAACCGACAAGGCTGCCGCCGGCGACGAGGAGCGGGAACCATTGCCGACAGTAGCATCCGAGCCTCAAGAGATGCTCAGGGAAATCTAACTTGGAAACTAACTCCATAACTCCGGAATCAATCCAAGAGCCAGTTGATTCGGCAACGGGCATGACCATTGCGCAGATCACCTATCGTGGCTGGCCCGAGAGCTATCTCCTGTACAACGGCATGATCGAAGCCATCGTTGTTCCCGCCATCGGCCGTGTGATGCAACTCCGCCTTGCTGGCGATGCGGCCGGGACATTCTGGTAGAACCACGCACTCGACGGCAAAGTCCATCATATAGCCACTGATGAGTGGCTCAACTTTGGCGGAGACAAATGCTGGCCCGCGCCGCAATCCTCCTGGCAAAAGCATCAAGCCCGCGCCTGGCCACCGCCTTCTGGATTCGATTCGGCACCTATGAGGGCCGTAGTAACTGGAAACGCCTTGGAACTTATCTCAGCCATCGATTCGGGGTGGGGCATTCAGGTCTTACGGCGCATCGAACTCCAAGCGGGCCAACCCATTTTGCGCATCCAGACCGAGTACCGCAAGCTCCACGGGTTGCCGGTCATGGCTGCCATCTGGACCATCACGCAGATGCGGGAACCTGAGCGTGTTTGCATGCTTCTCGATCCCCAGTCGAAACTCGCGGGCAACTACGTTCACCTGCTCGCGGCGGAACCGGCGGAACTACGGATCCAAGGGACTGTATTATCGTTCGCACGCCACCGCCGTGCTTACACCAAGATCGGCGCTGACGGTTCGAGCCTGGCTTGGATCGGCGCGAGTTGCGCTGTTCGCATCGATGTCGAGCCGATGCCTGGAACTTACACAGACGGCGGCTGCCACACCGAGATCTACACCAATCCCGACCCGCTGCCTTATGTCGAACTCGAAACGCTGGGACCGCTGACGCACATGAGCATTGGAGATCGCATTCAACATAGCGCCACTTACACAGTTACACGCCGTTCAACACGCGACCTCCTGGACGAAGCACAGAATGCCTTCTTTGTATTTCCAGATGAACTCCTGACCTGAGCCGAAGAGGCAAGGCAACGGGCTACTCCGTCAGCTCCTCAGTAATTACTGCTCCACCCATCGCAGCCGAAACGGCGGAGACCTTGACCACCTTGTGCGAGTCCTGCGCTACCCACAGCGTCTTTTTGTCCGCGCCGCCGTCTGCCGACGTAATGTCCACACGGAATGCTTCAAATTTTCCCGCTGGCACAGTCACTGTTTCGACTGCAGCAACATTTAGCTGCTGCAGTTTCACCTTCTGCGCCTGAATGTCGAAATTGCGGAACGTGGTGCTGTATCCCACGGCGAGCGGCAGGGTTGCAATCGACTGATCACCGCCCGCCGCGTCACCAAACAGCGGGCCGCCCATGTCTGTTGCAATCGGCTGGTCCTGCCCATTCATGCTCATCTTGCCAGTCGCTTTGTCCCCCGCGTAATCCAACTCGATGTCTACGGGGCCTTGCTTCAGGCTGCGCTTCTGGAGCGTCAGGCTCGACTTCGCAATCGCCGAAGAATCTGTCGCGGCACCCTGCGGCGTTTCCATCGTGTTCACCGCATTCCACGAAGTTCCACCGTCCGTGATTGCTGTGGTCACCTTCAGGGCCATCTTTTGCCCGCCCATTTCAATCGTGACCTGGTAGTGATAGGTTCCAGCTTGCAAATCGGTAGCAGGCTTGGGTTGACCTACGACATTCGCGTCTACAACCTTGGCCAGTACCACCGTCTTGGGATCTACGGAGATCTCCTTCAGCCGAGCCACGGACTCCGCAGAACCACCGTCCTGGAATCGTCCACCGAGATACTTCGCCAGGAATCTCTCGGACTCCATATACAACGCCATATTGTTCACCGGCCGCGCAAACCCGTGGCCCTCATCCGGAGCCAGAATGTAGTCCACAGGAAATCCGCGGTCGCGCAGCGCAATCACAATCTGCTCGGCTTCGCGACGATTCACGCGCGGGTCGTTGGCTCCTTGCGCGACCAGCAATGGCGTCTTGATCTTATCTGTTGAATTGAGTGGCGAGGCAGCCTTCAACACTACCTTGCCGTCCGGGGTGCTTACGTCGCCCATGCGTACCGCAAACGTCTTCCGAGCGGCTTCCCAGTACGGCGGAATCGACTCCATCAGCGTAATTAGATTCGAAGGCCCACACACATCCACTGCTGCCGCATAGAGGTCGGGAGTAAACGCGACACCCGCCAGCGTTGCATATCCGCCGTAGGATCCGCCCATGATCCCGACACGCTTGGGGTCGGCAATGCCTTCTGCGACCAGGTACTTTACGCCCCAGGTGATGTCGTCCTGCATCTTCAGGCCCCATTGCAGATTGCCCGCATCCAGAAACTTTCTGCCATACCCCGTCGACGCGCGGAAGTTCGGCATCAGCACGGCGTAGCCGCGATTGGCATAGAACTGTGCCAGCGGATTATACCCCCATTCGTCGCGCCCCCATGGACCACCGTGCGGCATGATCACGGTAGGGAGATTCTTCGCAGGCACGCCTTTGGGAAGCGTGAGATAGGCGGGAATCTCCAGGCCGTCAGAGGATTTGTACGTGACGGACTTCATCTCCGCCAGGGCCTCGCGGGGGAGCTTCTCGCGGACCTTGTATTGCGGGGTCAGCGCATGTGTTTTGCGGTCGAAGATCAACGTCTGGCCTGGTTCGATGTCGCTGGCCGCCGTGACCAGCCAGGTTTTTTCGTCCGCCGTGCGCGAAACCACGCTTACGAATTCGCCCTTAAAGTGCTCCTGAAGCCAGTGGTCGTCGTCGCCGAATGCTTTCTGTTGGAAGTAGGTCTTTACGCGGTCGTGGTAGTAGTAGGTCTCGACCAACTCGTCGGTGTCCTCGGCGAAGAGTGCGCCGCCGAAGTCCACCTGGCCCAGCGGATCCGAATCCACCAGTTCGGTCTTGCCGGTCGCCGGATCGAACAGCACCAGGGAACTGAGGTTTGTGCCCTTGTTAGTCTGCATGTAGACGCGGTTGCCGTCGGTGTGGAAGTGCAGCGGATCGCATGTTTCAAAAACGTTGCAGGAGTACACCTGCGTCAGCTTATCCGCATCCACGCGCAGGATTTCCGTGTCGCCGCTTTCCGCATTACGCATGGCGAGCCGCAACTGTCCCTTTAGATCGAAGATCCAATTGGTCACTCGATCGGTGTTCTTGCGCATCAGCGTTTTTTCGCCGGTGGAGATCTTCAGCTTGTATAGGTCATGCCAGGCTTTGTCGCGATCGTTCAATCCGATGTACACAACGTCGGGGTCGCTCTTCGGAGCTTCGAACAACTCGACGCGCACGCCCTTCAGACCGGTCAGGTCGCGCGAAGGCGGAGCATCCGCGCTCGCATCGGGCTTGGCTGACGGATCAACCGCATAGACGTTGAAGTTTTCGTCGCCATCGTGATCTTTGACGTAGAGAATATACTTGCTGTCCCGCGTCCAAAAAAATCCAGCAACCGGCCGCTTGCTTTCCGTCGTCAACAACCGTGCCGCGCCGAAGGGCTCTGCGACCCCCTTCACGTACACATTCCGCGTGTCTTTCCATGGTCTGAGAAACGCAAGGTACTGGCCGTTTGGAGACAGCTGCGCCCCGGCAATCTCGGGATTGCCAAAGATCAGTTCGCGATCAATTAGCGGAGGTAACCCACCCGCCTTCTTGTCCTGGGCATTGGCCGCCGGTGCAAGCAACAAGAGGCAAGTCAGACCGAAGAATATGCTCTTCATAAGTCACAAATCCCTTCTCCATTTGAGAGTGCGCGTGGATGGTTTCAGTGAGCCTGGATCGAAAAACTGGATTCCGCGTAAGTTTACTCCATCCAAGGGCCTGCCTTGGCACAGATGCGCAAACTGCTCAGCGCTCAACCCTGGCAGGGGACCCGATGAGAAAGGGTAGGCCTGGCAATCCTGAGTCCCTGACCCGGAGCGGAGGACTAAAGTAATCGCGCGAATAAATCGTTATTTATGAGCTATTTGTGACGTCCGCAAAAGTGATGTGCATCACAGCTTCCCTCGACTTTGGAGCCTAACATCATTCGGGCTTTTGAGGAAAGTTTATCTATCAAGGAGTGGGACGTCTTGCAGGGCGGAAACGCGGCAAAAGCGTCCGGCCACAACGGCCAGCGGAGGCGAATGAATGGTTGACTGGGGAACAAGCAAGCGCACTCTGGGAGGCAGCGAAATATGAGCTGGCGCCGGGAATACAGCTCGAAATGCGTCAGTGCCTCGGAGGCTCTGGAGACAGTGCACTCCGGAGATCGCCTTTGGATTCAATCGGGGTGCGGCACTCCTTCTCCGCTTGTGGATGCGCTGGTGGCGCGCTCTCCATTTCTACGCGACGTGGAGATTGTCCACATGAAGACGCTGGGCAACGCCGACTATACAAAGCCGGAGTTTGAAGGCCATTTCCGTCATCGCTCATTGTTTCTTGGCGAGAATGTGCGCGAGGCCGTTGCCGCGGGGCGCGTTGACTACACGCCGATCTTCCTCAGTGAAATCGAAGAATTGTTTGACAGTGGCGCGATGCCATTGGATGTGGTGCTCATGCAGGTTTCACCTCCGGACGATCACGGCTTCGTGAGTCTGGGAACTACGGTGGATTGCACCATGACCGCAGCCCGCTGTGCACGGGTGGTGATTGCCGAAGTGAATCAATGCATGCCGCGCACGCATGGAGACACCTCGATTCACGTCAGTCACATATCTTTCATTGTGGAGACTTCGCGGGCGCTGCTGCAACTGGAATCCGAGCCATTCACAGAATTGCAGCGGCGCGTGGGAGAAAACGTTGCCTCGCTGATTCCGGACGGAGCCACGCTGCAGACGGGAATCGGAGGAATTCCAGATGCCGTGATGGCTTGCCTTCAAGACAAGCGCGACCTCGGGATTCATACCGAAATGTGCTCGGACGGCGTGATCGACCTGATGGAAGCGGGCGTGCTGACTGGTGAACGCAAGTCCTTGCACCGCGGCAAGGCGGTGCTTTCGTTTGCGCTGGGCTCGCAGCGGCTGTTCGATTTCGTTCGGGAAAACCCCAGCTTCGAATTCCGCTCGATCAGTTACACCAACGATCCGTTTGTGGTCGCGCAGAACGACAGGATGGTGGCGATCAACTCCGCGCTGCAAATCGATCTGACCGGACAGGTTTGCGCCGACTCGATCGGTACGAGGCCCTTCAGCGGCTTTGGCGGGCAATTGGATTTCATCCGTGGTGCGGCGCGATCGAAGGGCGGCGTGCCCATCATCGCACTGCCATCCACGGCCGTGCACGGCAATATATCGCGCATTGTGCCGGTGCTGGAGCCTGGCGCTGGCGTCGTGACTTCACGCGCGGATGTGCATTTCGTGGTGACCGAGCACGGCATCGCGTATTTGCATGGAAAGTCTCTGCGCGAGCGGGCTGAAGCATTGATCGCGGTTGCTCATCCGCGGTTCCAAGGAGAACTGGAGGATTTTGCGGTCCGCGCGCACTACTTAGAGCGCAAAACAGCCGAGTATGCATGAGGAGTTTGAAGGGATGGACGGTATGGAAACGATAGAAAAGACGAGCAAGCGCGACCGGGGTCAGTTACGCGTCGACGGGGAAGAGTGCAAGGGCTGCGGGCTCTGCGTAGAAGCCTGCCCGCCCAAGGTGATTGCGCTGAGCGAGCACATGAATCACTACGGCTATCGCACGGCGGCCTATGCGGGTGCGGGGTGCACAGGGTGCGGAATCTGCTTTATGGTCTGCTCTGAACCGGGAGCCATTACTGTGCTTCGGCTGGTGAATCGGCCTGTTGCTGCTGCAGTCTTGAATGCGGGTTCAGAGGAGGCGGCGCGTGCATAAGCAACTGATGAAGGGAAACGAAGCGATTGTCAGAAGCGCAATTCTCTCGGGATGTCGTGGATTTTATGGCTACCCCATCACCCCGGCCAGCGAAATTACGGAAGCGGCGGCGCTCTACATGCCGAGGGCCGGCGGAGTTTTTCTGCAGGCGGAGAGCGAAGTCGCGGCCATCAACATGCTCTACGGCGCTTCGTCCGCGGGTGTACGCGTGATGACGGCATCGAGCGGTCCCGGGATAAGTCTGATGCAGGAAGGCATCAGCTATATGGCCGGCGCGGAGTTGCCCTGCGTGATTGCGGATATTACGCGCGGCGGACCGGGGTTGGGAAATATTGGATCGGAGCAGAGCGACTATCACCAGGTGGTGAAAGGCGGCGGCAACGGTAACTACAGGACCATTGTGCTGGCTCCGTATTCAGCGCAGGAGATGGCGGACCTGACGGCGCTGGCTTTTGAACTTGCCGACCGTTATCGAAATCCGGTTGTGCTGATGGCAGATGGTTTTGTCGGGCAGATGATGGAGCCAGTCGAGTTTCCGCATGAAGCCATTGCGCCGCAGTTGCCGGAGTGGGCCGTTGCTGGTACCGCGAATTCGCGCGGCAACATGATTACTTCGCTGCACATGGGAAACGACGAACTCGAGGCGCACCTGCTCAAGCTCGAAGCCAAGTACCATTGCGCCGAGCGCAACGAAACACGCGCGGAAGAATGGCTCACCGAGGACGCGGAGATTGTCCTGGTGGGCTACGGAATTGTCGGGCGCATTCTCAAGGCAGTTACTGCTGAGGCGCGCGCCTGCGGCATTAAAGTGGGCCTATTGCGACCTATCACCCTCTATCCATTTCCGACGGTGAACTTCCAGCGTCTTGCCCGCCGGGCGCGCGTTTTTGCGGTGGTGGAGATGAGCAACGGCCAGCTTGTTGAAGACGTGCGGCTGGCGATCAACGGCGCGCGGCCCGTGGAATTCCTGAATCGCATGGGTGGCAACGTGCCTTCGCACGACGAGGTGCTCGCCCTGGTCCGAACGCTGGCGCTTGATGCCCTGCCGATTGCGAGAAATGAAGAGGAGCGGTTAGCCCATGTCTAACGAATTGATTTCCGAATATGAAATTTCGCACTCCAGGCCGAAGGCCTTCTACGAGAGCTTTGAGCGCAAAGACGAGTTGAAGCACCAGACGCACTATTGTCCAGGCTGCGGCCACGGCAATGTGCACAAGATGCTGGCCTGCGCCATTGATGAACTCGGCATTCAGGACCGGACAATTCTAATTAGTCCTGTCGGCTGCTCGGTGTTCGCCTACCATTACTTCGATGTTGGCAATATTCAGGCCGCGCACGGGCGTGCACCAGCTGTGGCTACGGCCGCCAAGCGCAGTCATCCCGAAAGCATCGTGATCAGCTACCAGGGCGACGGCGATCTGGCGGCTATCGGCTCCGCGGAGATTCTGCATGCGGCCAATCGCGGCGAAAATATCACGGTGATCTTCGTCAACAACACTGTTTACTCGATGACCGGAGGTCAGGTTGCGCCCACCACGCTGCTCGGGCAGAGGAGCACCACAACACCGGGCGGGCGCACCATCGCCAATGAAGGCTACCCGCTGCACGTAAGCGAATTGCTGGCTACGCTCGAAGCTCCGGTTTATATCGAACGCGTCGCACTGGGGGACAATAAGCAGATTGCGCAGGCCGCACGCGCTATACGGCGAGCCGTCGAAAACCAGGTGCTGGGGCTCGGTTTCTCGCTCATCGAAGTGCTGTCTCCCTGTCCGACCATCTGGAAGATGTCGCCGGTGGAAGCGCAGCATTGGGTGCACGATGTAATGGAGAAGACATTTCCGCTGGGAGTTTTTCGTGATCGCACAAAAGAAGCGCAGCCAAGGCCGTGGCCGGAGCCTGGGCCATGGCTCGAAGAGATTCCAGGACTGCTCGGCATAGCAGATGAAAAACTGTCCGACGACATATTAGTTGATCGGCCCCGTGCAGAAGCAGTTGATTTGCATGTGCGTGTCGCGGGCTTTGGCGGTCAGGGCGTTCTGCTTTTGGGTGAAGTGCTCGCAGAGGCCGGCCTCGATGCAGGTCTCGAAGTCTCGTGGCTGCCATCGTATGGGCCGGAGATGCGCTCGGGTACTTCGAATTGCCACGTGCGCGTATCGAGCAAGACCATCGATTCGCCACTGGTAATGCTGCCGGATGTTCTGGTGGCCATGAACGAACCATCTCTCCGGAAATTCGATGCCAGCGTGCGCCCTGGCGGTTGGGTAATCTACAACGGCGACGCGTTTCCACCCGATAGTGAGCGAAGAGACGTGCATGTGCTGGCGCTTCCGTTCACTCATTTGGCGGACGAACTGGGCGACGCGCGCGCCTCAAACATGATTATGCTGGGGGCGCTACTGGAAATTACCGGCGTGCTACCGCAATCCAGCATCGACGCCGCTCTGCGCAAGTTAGTCAAGCATGCCAAGTGGATTGAACTGGACGAGCGCGCGCTCGCAAAGGGCAGGGAACTGTTTCGAGAAGCTTGCATGGAGGTGTGAGATGAAGGCCGATGGCGATCCGAGTTTAATAGTTTATTTCAACGGGCAGTACATGCCGCTGGGCGAAGCGCGCGTGGGAATCCTCACACATGGATTGCATTACGGAACCGGAGTGTTTGAAGGAATTCGCGCTCATTGGGACGAGAGCGAGCGGGAGCTTTTTATCATGCGGCCACTGGAACACTATGAACGGTGGAAGCAGAACTGCGGCATTCTCCACATTGCGGTTTCTCGATCGCCGCAACAGTTATGCGACATCACTGTTGAGCTGATGCGCAGGAATAACTTTCACACAAATGTGTATGTCCGGCCGATCGCCTACAAATCTGCAGAGCGTGTCGGCGTCAGTCCCGACGACGAGGATGCATTTGCAGTCATAGCGCTGCCATTCGGTGATTATCTGCACGCGGATAAAGGCTTGCATGCATGCGTGAGCTCCTGGCGCCGGATTGAAGACAATGCCATTCCGGCCCGCGCAAAAATCTGCGGCGCTTACGTCAACAGCGCACTGGCCAGTGACGATGCGCGCCGCAGCGGCTTCGACGAAGCAATTTTTCTGAATGAGAGCGGCCACGTGGCCGAGGGCGCAACCTGCAACATCTTCATGGTGCGCAAGGGAAAGCTGATCACCCCGCCAGTGACTGAAAACGTGCTGGAGGGAATTACACGCGATTCGGTCATGGAACTGGCGCAGCGGGAACTTGGGCTACTAATTGTAGAGCGGCCTATTGACCGGAGCGAACTCTATTTATGTGACGAACTGTTCTTTACCGGCACCGCGGTGGGCCTCGCGTCGATCGTGCGCGTCGATCACCGGCCGGTGGGGGACGGAGCAATAGGCGCGGTCACACGCGGAGTACGGCAATTGTACTTCGATGCGACCAGGGGACATTTGCGAACTTACTGGAACTGGCTGACGCCGGTTTACCAATCGCGGATGAAACAGGAGCTGGACCTGTCTTCGCTGGCAGGTGTGGACGTCAGTTGAGCGGATGATCCTGTGCGGTGCTCCCGGTAAGCAAGTGAGTCGGAATCTCGCCTCATTCCATTTGCGAGAACGCTATCGATTCCATCAGGTATCATTTTCAATGCGAGTTGAACTTCTTCGTCAACCGCAGGGAAAGTAATGACAATACCAGCGCCCTCTTCACTCGACACAAAATCCCAGCTCCGTAAGACCATGGGCTTTTGGGATGTGCTGTTGTTCAACATCGCCACCGTGCTTGGTCCTCGATGGATCGCTGCCGCAGGTCACAACGGCACTTCTTCCATCAGCCTTTGGATTCTCGCGGCGGTTTTCTTTTTCGTTCCCGGCGCGTTGGTCATCAACGAACTCTCCTCGCGATTCCCTGAAGAAGGCGGCCTCTATGTCTGGTCGCGCGAGGCCTTTGGCCCGTTTCACGGATTTGTTGCGGGATGGACCTACTGGATTTACACCGTTTTCTATTTTCCAGGCCTGCTTCTCGCAAGCGCATCCATGAGCGCCTACATCATTGGTGGCCGCGGCGCGGAACTTGCGCAGAATCGGACGTTCCTGGTCAGTGTGTCACTCGGCCTGCTGGTGGTCTCTGTGGTCCTCAATATCATTGGCTTGAACATTGGCAAGTGGCTGCAAAACGCCGGTGGAGTGGGCACCTATCTTCCCCTGATCATGCTGGTGGGTGTCGCCGGAATTGTTTGTTGGCGCTATGGCTCCGCCACCCATTTCACCGTGCAAAATATGATGCCCACATGGAACTGGGACACGGTCAACTTTTGGTCGCAGATCGCATTTGCCTTTACCGGACTTGAGCTTGTCTCTGCCATGAGTGAAGAGGTGCGCAACCCGCGCCGCACGCTGCCACGAGCTGTTTTCGGGGCTGGCGCGCTCATCGCCATCATGTACATCGTCGGCACTTTTGCCATTCTCTCTCTGGTGCCCGCCGCCGATCTCGATCCGCAGAGCGGCGTTTTTCACGCCATTACCGTTGGCTCGATGGCGCTGCGCATAGGCTTCCTTGGAATCCTCGCGGCCGTGCTGGTCACTGTGGGGAATGCAGGCGGTGTAGGCAGCACTGTAGCCGGCATCGCTCGTGTACCTTTCGTTGTCGGCATCGATCGCTATCTGCCTGCGGCATTCGGCAAGATCCATCCACGCTGGAAGACGCCTTACATCTCCATCCTTGTGCAGGCCATTGTCTCGGGCGCTATTCTTCTCGGCAGCCAGATCAACGAGACCACGCGCGGCGCGTACCAGTTTCTCATTGACGCCGCAATCATTCTCTACTTCATCCCGTTTCTCTACATGTTTGCGGCCGTCATCAAGCTGGCGCACCGCAAGGATCGCAAAGAGAACGCGCACGCCATCCTTGTGCCGGGAGGCGTCCCAGGTGTTTGGATCTCCGGCGGTCTTGGCTTCCTAGTGGTGCTGGTTGGCATCGCTGTTTCGCTGGTGCCACCGGGGGATTCCGCCGATAAACTTGGGTTTGAACTTAAACTGGTCGCGGGCACGGCCGCATCAGTTCTACTCGGCCTCGTTCTCTACTGGCGTGGCGCGCGCGCAAAGCAGAGTGGCATATGATCGTCACTACGTCTCGCCCTGCACCGCGCCTCGATGAACTCGGACCGTTTATGCACTGTGACTCACCGGCTGGGATTGGCGCTGGCTCCAAAGGCTGTCGACAATCTGCTTCGTGGAGTGAATGTTCGATCTGCTTGAGGCTCCGAAAACGATCGACTCGATGTTGGGTTGGGAGCATACCCAGGAAAGTGCTTCCTTCGGTTGAATTGCACCGGATGCGAACACTGACATTGCGATGGCGCGGAATTTGCGGTCCCGCAGCGCTTGCTCATACGCATCGATTCCACCGCACATCCTGAATCCGATTTTGTTGATGTTGGCGCAGATTACGGGATTCTCAATTCCCACTTCTTCCAGCACATCGAGAAGCATGGGCATGTTCATGGTGATAAAGCCCGGTTCCGCTTGGTAGCGCGCGCGAACATGGTCGGCGAAGATCCGGAACGCCTTTTTCATTCCCAGGCCCAAGAGCAGGTCTGTGACCACATTCTGCAGAAAAATCACCGGCGTTTTCAGGCCATGAAACATCTTCATTTCCGAATCGATCAGCAGGGTAACAATGCCATCGATATCTTTCGTGGCCAACGACGTGCCCCCGCGAATGGCGGCGTTGATTATACCGCCCGGCATGAAGCGGGTAATGGCGCTCAATATGCCGTCTTCAGTCGCCGCGTTGGCGTATTTATGTGCGTATGGCATGCATGGATAAAACAGGAAATCGCGATACCTGTCGCGGTTTGCTCGTGTGTGATCGCAAATCTCCGCCACACGGTCGTGGGTGGTGCACATGAAAGTCCGAATCCCTTCATCGTATGCGGAATCCAGCACCTCGTATACCGCATCTATGTTCTGAAAGCGGATCGATTGCGCACGCGCCTTTTCCTCGGACATGTGGTTTACGCCAAAAAACTGGTTGTCACCGAAGAGCAAGTTGTCCATGGGGTGATTTGAGCCTTTGCTGCCGCATTAGCGGCCGAACAGAGCAGATTTTCCGCGGTGGTTGACTGGCACAGCAAGCGCTGCGCTCGATTGGGCATCGTCCAGGATCATCGCCAACACGTGATCGGTCTCGGCGGCGGACGCAAAGGAATTCACATTTTCCCTTTTGCCCGAAGCGATGCAGCGGACAAAATAGTCAAGCTGTGCGGAGTACTCCTCGCCGCGCACATAGAACCAGACCGGATCCGTCAAATCTGTCGTGTACCGTGTGTTCCAACCCTTGGTGTAGCCGCGAGGAACCTGTGCGGTGTCCCGCAGAAAGACCTGGCATTCCTGGCGGTCGGCATAGATTCGCCCCGCCGTACCCCAGATCGTAATTTTGGTGGACATCTTGCGATAGGACTCGTCGCTCCAATTTACAGAGAGCTGGACGCTTGGGCCGTCGGCATAGCGAATGGTGCCGCAGACTTCATCGTCGGTATCCTTTGAGAAAATGCTCGTCATGACCGCGCCAGCTACCGAGTCCGGCATCCCGAAAAACCAATTTACCAGGTTCACTGGGTGAGCGGCATAGTCGTAGAGACAGCCGCCACCCTCCTCTTTCTTCGAACGCCATGACATGCCCTTGGGGCGCAGCACGACCGGGCCGTAAGCCTCAGCCAGAACGTGCGTAACCGTTCCGATTGCGCCCGCCCCAAGCAGCCGCTTCACTTCCTGGAAGGCGCCAACGAAGCGGTAGTGATAGCCAACCTGGTTGACTAATCCTTTGCGGTCCGCCAACGATGCCAGCGACACGGATTCCGACCAATTGAGGCAAAACGGCTTCTCGCAGAAAACATTTAGTCCGTGCTCGACTGAGGTCCGCACCAGATCTCCGTGAAAACGCGATGGCGTTGCAATGATCACGGCCTCCGGCGTCGCCTTTTGGAGCAAGGTTTCGTAGTCGGTAAAGGTCGGAATGCCCGTGTTTTTCCCCAGCGCATCCAACATATACTTGGACGTGTCGCAGACCCCGACGAGCTGTACGTCCGGATGGACCCTGATCATGGAAAGATGGGACAAACCCATTTTTCCCAACCCAACTACCGCAACACGAATCATCGTAGCGACTCTCCACCCAAAATGGCCAGGTCAACCCTTGAGTGTACCTGACTCGGAACCGGCTCAATCCAAATACGCAGATAGCAGCTCTTCATACTGCCCTGCAACTCTCTCCCAGGTAAACTCTTCATTGAAGCGAAGCAGCACCGCGGCCCTAAGCTTCTCACGCAGGCCCTCATCTGACAGCAAAAGCGAAATCTGCCGATCGGCAGCTTCGACCGAATCGAAATACAGAGCCCCGCTACCGGCCACCCATTGATTGTATTTGTTGTCGTGAGCGATTACAGGATTACCTGCGGCCATTGCCTCGATCAAAGATGGATTTGTGCCACCTACGGTATGGCCGTGTAAATAGCCCTTTCCATAAAAACGCAGCGCCTGCACGGTCTCCTTGTCATAGATAGGTCCGGCAAAGCGCACCTCATCGCTGGCAATTTCCTTTATTCTGCCGTGGTAGTCATCGACCTCGGGTTCAAACTTACCGAGTATGACAAGCTTATGATCTCTGCGCCTAGCCGAGTAAGCTTGAACCAACTCCAAAATCGAATTCTCGGGAATCAGCCTCGCTATTAACGTGAGGTATTGCCCTGGGTCAAGGTTCAATGCCTCGACATAACTCTTTGGAGCATCCGGCAATGGATCCGCACCATAAGTTATCGTCGTTATCTTGCGCTCGGGCGCCCGCGTCAAGAGATAGGTCTTGATATCCGGGTGGTCGGCAATCAGTTGGTTTCCAAATAGCGCCGCAAATCGCTCGTTCACATACAGAATTCCCTGCTTCATGAGTCCCCACCTGGCCCGGGACCACTCAATACCATCCATGTTGATGATATTCGGAATTCCATGGAGACGCTGCCGGAAGTTATATATGCCGGTATTATATCCAAAGGTCAAACAAATATCCCTGAACTGGCATGCATGTGCAATGCAGATCCAATCGAATTTAGATGTCCCTCGCCAACCATGGAGGTTGACCGGTACTGTGACGCGCTCTATCCCGTGCCACACATCATAAGAAATAGGTCCGGTTCCCTCGGCTTGGCAGTAGACAATCACGCGCCACCCCCTGCTAACAAGAAATCGCGCTACATTCTCGGCTGCGGTCTCAAAGCCCCCGTAATTTGCGGGGACACCATGGGTCCCAAGTATGCGTACAGTCTTTCCTCGGTGTTGGCTCAATCCCATGGTCATTCTCAGATATCAAGGCTCGATATGTGCTTGGACGAGGTAGCGACGCCAGCCGAAAATTGCCAGCGGTTCTCTGTCCTTTGACTAGCATCACCTTTGAAGCCTCAAGACCGAAAGACTCCCGCACAACAGGCATGTAGTTATGGCAGCGCAAAAAGCAGCAGGGAGACTCTTATTACAGTTTAACATGGGGACTCGATCCGATTCAGCGCTGAATTTATTCAGATCACCTCATGGACGCTTCTTTGTTCTTGCCATGGCGTAGCGAAGAGGACGCAGCGTGAATTTGGCATTTTTCCCAAGGTGTTCCAAAGTAGTCAGAAACTTATTACGCCCACCTGAAGCTACCTTCGCCCGCGCCTGTTCAGCAAAAGCCTTGCGGCGATCGCTGTTACCGCCGGCCCTCATCATTACGGTGGTAACAGGCATGAATGCGGTGCTAAGTTCGCTCCGCGCCCGCAAGAGAAGCTCGTAGTCTGCCACAATGCGATATGAGATGTCATATGTCCCGAGCCTGTCAAACAGACTGCGGCGGTGCATGCTTCCTACATGGGCTGTACACATCCACTGTGAGAACTTTCTCCAGGTCCAAGGTTGTCCGATTAATCTCTCAAAACCGGACGGATGTACGCTCCTGACATGCGAGGTTAGATACTCCGCATGCGGATTCCCGCGGGCCAGATCCATATATGCACTAATAGCGCCAGGCAAGAATTCGTCGTCCACTCCCAGGAAACATATCCACTCGCCACGCGCCTCCACGAGCGCCTTGTTCCAGGCGTCGTATAGTCCTTTGTCCGGAGCACTCCGCCAAAGCGAGATTCTGTCGTCGTATTCCCGAAGTACGTCGATCGTCCCATCCCGCGACCCGCCGTCCATCACAATGTGCTCGATGTTTGGGTAGTCTTGGCGCAGAACGCTTTCCAGGCATCCTGGCACATACGGCTGTCCGTTGTAGATTGCGGTAACCACTGTAACAAGCGGTTGTTCCGCTGTGCCGTCTGCGACGAACCCATTGAGCCGCTTCCCGCCGCAATTGGATAGGACGTCGTTTTGCATTGAGACTCCCACAAGAACCGCACGCTCGAGCTGTGATCCTTCTCTATAAGGAGAAAGTCAATATTCTATCAGGCAAGTTAATGCCCGCATTCGCTGTCGCGAGACTTGGCGGAATTGAGCCCGGTCCTGGCCGGCGTGGCGGGTTCAATATCAGTGAATGCGCGAGACCCACTCATTCCTGCAACCTTCACGGCTCAGATCGGAAATTCGCGGAGAACGTCCAGAACTGCCGGGACGCGGCTCGTCCAAGTGCCCACCTCTAGTAGACGGTTATAATTCCGGTCAACCAGCCCTTGGAATGATTCTATGTTGTTGAGCAGAGATTCGATCTGCTCGAATTCATTTCCCTCCTCGACCTCGATGACTGGGTTGTATCCAAACAGGTCTGTCAGCTCTTGAGGGCCGTGTCCTACAACAAGGCATTTCGAAGCTATCGATTCAAAATACCGGTGGGTTACGGTCTCGACCGACCCAGAACGTTCGGGATGCGTTTGCGAACTCGGGAAGCATATCGATATCTTGCTGCGAGCCATACCTTCAAGGAAGCCGGCTCTATCTGGAAAAATGATTTGTCCCTTGACCCGTTCATAGAGATGCAATCTCTTCTTTTCTGCCAGCGACCCCGCTATCCTGCTGTGAAAGGAGTCATTCTTCCTGCCCAACTCCAGTACATCTATGTCTTTCTCTGTCCATGATTTTGAAGCGCAGTATTCGGTTGGGTCGGTAGCCTCTGGGAGCCACACTGACTTCATGTTCGGGATTGCCTTGGAAAAGTAATCCGCTGACTGGCGCGCGGAGAAGAACGCGATGCGCACTCGCTGTCGTTTGAAAAAGGACATCCAGCGGACATATGTATTCGGCCAGCAATCAAAACAATAAGGAACAATCTCATTCCAGCAGGAAAAAGGGAAAGTCTTGCTTTCGGAAAATCCCATGAAACTTACAAACACCGGTCCATTGGAAGAGCGACGAACGTTTCGCATCAATCGCAGCTTGGATGCAAGCTTCGCAACGAAGACATCTGCTTTGTTCTGGGGATGTGACAGGGATCGGATTCCTGCTTGATCCATTGCGTTGTCGATATAAAGGAGAATGGAATAGGCGACGGACAGGCAGTCCGTCGTCCTCAGAAAACGAAGCTTCGTGACATCTCCGCGTACGGCATTTGCGTCGTCGTTCACAAGAAGGCCTGGCATTGATTCAGCTGGGTGTGGCGGCATTTTGATCCCTCAAAGTCTGTTGTGCAATTGGCCGATCTCAGACTTGTTGGCACTGAATGCCTGCCTTGGTGCTGGGCCGTTTTCTGGCAAATCTTGGCCACACCAAGGCAGATTCCTTAGAAAGAGAAAAGTACTCAGTCGAACTCTTTACTCATTTGCATCTACAAGACGTCTCACCGCCCGGAGGGAATGTCCTCATTTACGGTTGAGAGACGAAGTCAAGCTCGCGTACCACGCCGGCCGCACCCCGTTCCCGCAATTGATATTGTTCAAGGATCCAGGCGTAGGTCTTCTCCAGCCCCTTGCGCAGCGGGATGCTTGGCTCCCATCCGAGGTATTTCTGAATCAGAGTATTGTCGCTATTCCGGCCGTTCACGCCCTTGGGAGCGCCGAGGTCATAGTTCCGGTGTAACTTGATTCCGGCAATGCCTTCGACAATATCCACAAGCTGGTTGATACTGACGGCTTCGCTCGATCCAAGATTGATGGGCTCAATAATGCTCGAGTTCATAATCAGATCGATTCCCTTCACGCAGTCATCTATGAACATAAATGAACGCGTCTGGTGGCCATTGCCCCAAATCTCAATTTCGTGATTGCCGGTTAACTTTGCTTCGATCACTTTGCGGCAAATGGCTGCCGGCGCCTTCTCGCGCCCACCGAACCACGTCCCCCAGGGGCCATACACATTGTGAAAGCGCGCCACTCGCGTATACAGATTGAAGTCCTCCATGTAATGGCGGCACATCCGCTCTGAAAAAAGTTTCTCCCATCCGTATCCATCTTCGGCCAATGCCGGATAAGCATCCGCCTCCTTTAACGCTGGCGGAGTGAAACGGTCGCCATCGTCGGAGGTGTGCTGTAACTCGCCGTTGTACACGCAGGCCGAGGAAGAATAGAAGAAGCGCTCAACGCCCGATTTCCGCGCGGCCATCAGCATGTGCGTGTTGATCAGCACGGAGAGCATGCATAGGGCCTTGTTCTTTTCAATGAACCCCATGCCGCCCATGTTCGCTGCAAGATTGTATATTTCCGCAGCGCCCTTCGCCGCGATTTCACAGTTTTCCTTCTCATTCAGGTCAAGAGAAAGATTCTCAACATCGTCAAATTTCTGGTACCAATGCTCCAGCGGTTTAATGTCGACTGCGCGGATTTGACTGTAACCCTTCTGCCTTAGCGATGCCACCAGGCTGCCGCCGATGAATCCACCCGCCCCTGTAACCACGATCAATTTGTCGTTCATACTACCCTCCTTTTGTCGCCACTCCGATAAGTTACAACCTTCCGTGCGCCGCTTTTAACTGCTGGGCACGACCCTACATCGAATCGATCTGCATAAACTATTTCCCCGCATACCAACATTTAGGCAGGGGATAGTCCGCACGCTCCGGCCAATTGGTCACATCGAGTTCATTTGGAAATCTTGTCACCGGCGATGTGCCGCTTATTCGTTTCTTATTCAGAAATGTGAACTCCATAAGTCTCGGAATCTTTATGTTGCCTTTCTTGGCGTACCGATAAAAGTTATTTGGATGAATATGGACAACATTAAACGATTCCAGCAGCTTCTCGAAGCAAGAGGAAATTATCCCAAAATCAAAAGGGTCAAAGAGTCTCTCAAGCAAGTGAAACTCAATCACCAGGATTCTAAACTGACTCAGTAACTCATTTGGCGTATTGAGAATAACCTGGTACTCGCCACCCTCAATATCCATCTGCAGGAGAAGGTCGCCTGGGTAACTTCCGAGATACTTTTCCTTCCAGGTTGCGAGGGTAAAAAACTTCTCGTTGTTAGTTGAACCAAGGAATTTCTTGTCAAATGTAAGCTCGGGCCTGATGACTGGCGGCATTTCAACAGAATAATCAGCCAAAAACGATTTAATCCCGCGATCGGCAAGCTGGTTCTCGAAGTTGGATATGGTATTGACTCCAGGGGAAAAGCAATACTCGATCCCGTCGAGATCGTCAGGAACCAGGTATCCCCCATCACCTTCCCCACCAATGCGAATCAGTTGCTTTCCGCAGTCCAGCGGTCTCAGTTTCCTTATCAGGCCGAGCACGTCTTCCGATCCAGTCTGCCAAGTGACGTTGAATCCGTGGGCGACCAAGCCAAAGTCGCGAATTTCCGCCAACACCCTGGCCGCGCTAAGATCCTTGAGTCTTCTCAAGAGAGTGCGCGAGTCCGAGGCTTCCGTTTGTATCGCGATACCTGACCCAGATTCCAGAGAACTCATGCGAGTTACACACCCCACTTTTCAAGAATGATTTTTGGCGGGCCTGATTTTCTAAACTGTCATGACTGTTAGTATAACGTGGTGACTGAGACATTGATTCTAACCATTCGCATGCTTTAGATTCCGTTGATCCTTCTGGTTCGAATTCCGCCATCTCTCGCCGTCGCGTCAACCAGTCGTTGATAAACCGCAATGCAGGATGCTCCGGCCGTTTCCCTTCGGCATTGTTGAAGTACGGGGCTGGAGAAAATACGGTTGATCCCGCGAATCCGGCTATACATGAACAACGGCCCGATTCCTCTTGTTCAAGCGGCGATAACTGGAGACTCCAATCCCTTATTCAACCCGAATACGATTGCATTTGCCATTCCCAGCAGGGCATACGCATCCACCTCCGGTTGATAAGGAATGCTATACGCGACGATTCCAATAATGATCGCAACCCACGCAGATGCCGAAGGGTCCACCGCACCCATATCGGTGAAAGAAAGCTTCCAAAACCGCCTAAGTGGGTAAATTGTAAAGCTAAGTATCAGCACCACGCCTGGGATACCAACGCTTAAGTATTGAAGTATATACTCGTTATGGGGGACGACATCGATGTACTGCTGCCGCAAGGGGTAATATGCCAAGTACCCCCCTCCCAGGTCTTTGCCGAATAAGACGCCCGAAGCCGTCTGCTGTCCGCCAAGCAGTCCCTGCCACGTCGCAAGGCGAAACAGCCACGATTCTTCGTCACTTGAACTACTCGAGATTTGCGCTGCCGCTTTTTGGATTCCGCTGCCGGATAGAAGCGCATAGACCGCGGTGAAGCACAATGCCAGTACAGCAATCGGTATTACGCGACGAAAGAGACTCTTATCCACAAAAAAGAGAGCCGCAATTCCCATAGCCAGTACGGCCCATACACTTCTGCTTCGCAGATAGACTGTTAGCCCAAGAAACAGAGCGGGTAGCCACTTAAGCCATATCGAGTCGTTTCTGTAGCGAGATTCAGCAAGAGACAGGAAAAAGCAAAAACATATCGCCAGAGCGGCGCTGGAGGGGAGTGCGCGCCCCTGCGACTCCGCCAATATCTCGGGGTCACCATGCGACCATGCAACGACCCCAACTTTCAAGCCTGCCGTTGCAAGAACTGCAACAACACTAAGCGCAATGCCATAGTACAAATAAATACGAAGAAACTTCCGTATCGATTCTGAATCGTAGGGTGCACTGAGGAAGTAAAGACATGCAATAAGAAATGCGACAAAGTAGCGCGATCCACTGGCCGCGTGAGCAAATCCATGAGCCTTGATCCCGCGCACCAGGCTGAATGCGAAAAAAGCGATGTAGACGAGAGCTATCCTTCTCCCCATGTTGCGTTCGTGGCGTCGCTGAATTGTTCTTATAATGCCGGCAAAAAGTAAGCAAACCTGGATAACGTCGATGAGAGTGAGAGTAAGACCGCCTGCATTGAAAAACTCCAAACCGAACGAAAAATTATAGAAAAACAACGCAAGAATGCTAATCCAGCCTAGAAGAACGCTTCGCGAGAGGCAATAGATGAAAGCCAACACCGCGGGGAGGATTGCAATTCCAAGGAGAATACTCATGCTCTACGAACCTCATGGCTCGGTTCACGGCTTTCTCCTCCCACAAGCGCATCCATGTCTCTGTATAGGGCCTCATACTGCGGAACCACAACATCTGCACTATAGTTCTTCCAGGCATGTTCAAATGCCGCCTCCGCCGTCGTCTTGCGCAGTTCGGGGTCGCTGGCGAGACGTTGCATTGCCGCTGCTATTTCCTCAGGGTCGCGAACATCGACAAGCAATCCCACACGGCCCTCATCCAGCACCCAATGAGTGCCTGGAGTTCGTTTGCCCGCAATGACGGCTTTCTTGAGCGCCATGGCTTCCAGCACCGCCAAGGAGAATGATTCTTCCACGGACGGATGCACAAGCACATCGGCTTCTTGCATGACAAATCTCACCAATGCTCCGTATTGCATTGTCCCTTGAAAACTGACGCCCTTGGCGAGTCCTTTTGCAGTTGCCCACCGATGGGCAGCTCCACCCGTCTCGTAGCCCAAGCCGATCATGAGCAGCCGCGCATCGGGCAGCGACTTTTGGGCAAGCTGAAAGGCTCGCAGCGCGCATTTTCCGTTCTTTCTTCTTGACCAACCTTGAAGGATGGTCAAGAAAGTAAATGGCCGGTCCTTTCTTGAATTACCCGTCCTACCCAGATCGAATATCCAGTCGGCGGTGAAGTTCGGAACTACTGCGATTTGTGTCCCGGGACGCAGCCAGCGTCTGAAGTGCCGAGCAGCATCGGGAGAAACCGCCGTGAAGTTTGTGCCTTTAAAGGCAACCATGTAAGCCATCAACAATCGCACGAATATGCCAATATGCATGACGTACCGGAGAACATTCCACGGAAGATCATGGATGGTGGTGACTGTAGGTACACCGGAGGCGAGCGCGCCGAGTGCAAACTCGTATGTCCAATTTGCATGTACAAATCGTGGAGCATCGTCCTTGATGACGCGTCTAAGATAGCTAATTTCCGGGCGATATAAATATCTGAATCGCGTATTAGGCCCTACAAAGACCCGCAGGGTCCCCCAATCGTAAAACACCCCTTTTTGAACATGGTCGCTTAGCGTAAAAGCGGTGACAACATGGCCGCGACGCACAAGTTCCATAATCAACGGGGTAGTTGCAGGATTACTTCCCATACCAGGCACGACCTCTCGCTCGTCTCGACCCATAAATCGCGCAAGAGCCTGTATGTCTATTGGAGCGGAGATGGCAATGTTCAAAATACAACTCCTTCTTCCGAATCGATTTCCTGGGGCGAACGTCTTGGCTCAATCGTTGCCCATTACCCGCTACAGCCGTTGACCTGAGTTCGTCTCAGGGCTCGAGCGGATCGGCGGGATTGTTGCCACCGATTGCAGGTTGAAATCGGCGAATTCCGCTATGAATTTCCAAATTAATGAAACGCATTCTTCAAGCCTCAAAAAACTGTTATGGGGAACTGGCGTCACATCTTTACCGGAGAAGAATCTCGAATAGATGTGGGACGCTCAACTGCGGGCCCGTGACTCAGTCCTCTGACATACTTGCATGCATCGGGCATGCAAGTATGTTCTTAAACCAAAGGGGCTATCGGATGGCCTGCTTTTTTTCGTTGAAGCGACCAACATGCGTTTCTAACAGGTCGGAATGACATGGTGTCTCTGAGTTCGAAACATCTCTTCACAAACGATCGTCAGTTCATCATCCTTTGCCAAATGCGCATCCGCATGGCAGTCATCTTGTCACAATATAGTCGTCTACGACTTTCTCAATCAATACGCTATCTTTCGCAGTGCATGCAAGGACATCAAAATATCCAATCGTCCTGGTCGATCGTCCTAGACACTGCCGCCACACATAATCGAAGAGCTGATAAACTGTCAGGATATCCCTCGTGCGCAAAACTGTCTCACCAAAGTTATCGAACATGACCCAATTAACATAACCCATCTCTTCGAGACCCGCTATCGTCTTTTCAAACGCCTCTTTCTGGGATATGCAATCAAATTGGCATTCAAAATATAGAATGGGCATGTGTGTTCTCAGGATAAGATCGGATGAGTCGATTACGTCATAGTCAAAACCGTCAACATCTGATTTGAGCAAGCTGACGCTTGCAGCTTCGCAATGCGAAAGAATATCGTCAAGAGATCGAGATAATATTGACTCGTCGCGATGGCCGATGATAGCCCTTCTAGTTCCGCCTGAACCCGCAAGCGACGCTTCGGCAATTTGTCTACCTACTAAGGCTCTGATCGTTACGATCGATGTTTCCTTATAAATCGCTTCTAATCTTTGAACATTTGTCTGCAAGAAACGAAAGAATAGCGGGTCTGGCTCAACGCAAATAAACCGAAGATCGCTATTTGACTCACACATCGCCGCCAGGGTGTCTCCGCAGTTAGCTCCAACATCAATAACAGTTGACTGCGGCATTAGGTATCTGGACAAATGAGGAAGAAATCTATCGTATAGATTATCGCTTTTTCGAAAGACCGGTAATAAATGTTCAGCCGGTAGCTTTATGGAAAACTTATCATACCGGTACTCAATGGTCATGCCAAGCAGGGTCCTGACTTTTCTCATGGAACTTGAGAGTCGATTGGCGATGCGTGCACGGTAACGGCTAAAAAGTGTGCCGGAAAATACCTGATCGTTAGTCACTTCATGTCTCCTAATTCGGAACTGCACAATTTCTGCCGACGTCTCTAGGCCTGCCCAAGGGCACTCGCAGGTGCGTCAACCGGTACTGACAAGCTAACTTCGACTCCACAACTCGGATTCAAGATAACTACGATGGGTAACATTGCTGTGACTGTCTTCCAGCTTAAGCGTCGCATTTCCGGGCCGGCTTCACAAAGAGAAAGAATCTTAGATAAATGAGATATGGAAGGGATACGGTCGCACAATAGACAAGCGCCATAGACCAGACGGCGCCTGGCAGACCCATTGAAGGCAGAACGCAAATGATGCAGCCGATTGTCAGCAGGCCAAATAGCATTGCGACAATAAGCTGAAACCAGAGCACATGGGCGGCATTCAGCAGCATCGCTACAGGGGCGCTGATAGCAGAAACCACGGTCCAAACCGCGAAGCCGACTATCAGCCATTTCGGAGCGGAGATGGAGCCGTGGGTCCAATGCATGAGGATGGGGCCACTAAACACAGATAGAAGGAGTGCTAGGGCAACTGCAACAGCTGCGTTCCAAATTATGCCGCGCTTCAATGCCCGCGCGATCCATGGCCACTCCTGTCGGCCTAGAGCTTCTCCAAATGCCGGCCATAGCGGGGCAGTGGCATAGCTAGTGATCACGGAGATCATCGAATACAGCCGCTGCACGACTGCGTAGACACCCACCGAAGCCGGTCCAAGAATATGGGCGATCACGATGTTTTGGGAATCGTAAGCCAATGCGCCCGCGATCCCGAGGCCGAAAAAGAGCATTCCCTTGCCGAGCAGGCCCTTTGCCACTCCCCACTCAAAGTCGCTTAGCGACGGCCGGAGATCAGGTCTTTGTACCAGGTACAGCACGAATCCGCTGATAAGTGCCGGAATCAGCGGGACGCCGCTGATAATAGCAACCAGCCACGGGATGCGCGCGTGATGAATTGCCGCAATGTAGACACATACGAGAGATAGCAGACTGCCTGTCGCCGTCCAAATGTTAGCTATGTATCCTTGCTGAATAGATCTCTGAACCTGCTGCGCCATGTTCACAGGAATGCTGATTGCATAGAGAGTTACAAATATCAGGATAGCTGTCTGGATTTCGCCTCTGTCCTTCAGGCTCGCTAGACCCAGCACGTAATCCCAGTGGACAATGCGGGCCGAGATGGGAAATGCGACCAGCAGAAATCCAGCAACGATGCAAAGGCAGACCAGGACGCTCGATATGGCTCGTTGGGCGTATAGGTGATCGCCTCTGCCCTCGGCCTGACTGATTGCGCCCAGCAAGCCATTCCCCAAGCCCAAATCCGTGAATCTTAGAAATGCCATCAGAGCCGAGATCGCCATCCAGGCCCCGTATCTTTCAGGACCAAGATAACGCAAAGTGAGCGGAACAGTGATGATAAAAGTTAGAAATCCGCATCCACTGCTCAAAGGGCCCGTGATTGCTGTCAAGAGTATCTTGCGATAGCGCTCTTTCGATCGCCCACCGGGAATACCGATATCAAAAGGACGAAGAGTGAGCGCTGCTCGTACCTTTTGTAACTGCAACATTTCCAACAGCCCGTTCGATGTCATTCGTTTCATGAACTCCTAGGCCCGCTGCGTTTAGTCATTTCTGCAAAGTGCAACCAAAGAAGAAACCGGAAAAATGCGAAGGTAACATGCTTTTCAGAACAACCAGGCGAGAATGGCGGCAGATCATCGAGCAATGTTCTTCAAGCATTCCGGTAAGGCCAGCTAGGAGAAGGGCCTTGTCCTTTCCTTCTGGAAGCGATGAACGCCTGGTTTTGCGACATGGCCATGCGTGACTCGCGAGGCCATGCGACATTCGCTGTGAATGGCCCTTGCCACTGGCTGGTCAATTCAATTTAAGATTTGCTCTTGGCGGAGCTTGTGCATTGATCGCTTGGTCCCAAATTGTTTCCAGAGATCTTGGCAAACTCGCAAGCTCGAAAGGAATCGTCAAGAAATCAGAAACTACGAGTCTTCTTCCTCAAATGGAAAAGGGTTGCTATGGTCGAAAACTCTATGCTCGGGAATCAATGAGATTCTTGCACATGTCGGAATTATGAGCGGCGGTACAGCACATCGTAATAAGTCCCTACGCCGCCGCGGGCAGCAAACGGTGATTTTCTGAATATAGAAAACCCCTGCGTTTTCATGAATTCCGTAAGTTCGTCGAATCGGCAACACTCAGCGTAAGCTTCGAAATCAGCGACCTCCGCTTTGACAAACTGGAACCGATCAAGGACTGGAATTGCACCCTTGAGAACCAGCAACTCAGATCCCTGCGTATCCAGAACAAGGGCTCCGAATTTTCGAAGATCGATGCCCTCAGCCTCGATAAGGTGAGTGAGTGTGGTTGCTACGATACGAATTTCGTCAGTGAACTGAACATCGGGCCATATCTCCTTGTGCTTGGCAAGATCAAATATAGACGACGACTCACCTCCGTTATTTGAAATGTGAAAGGTATATTCTTTCCCGTGCTCGGCCGCAAGCAGGTAGTTGCAGGCGCGCTGATTGGCAAGGCCGGAAATATTCGAGCTCAGCACTTCAAACACGGAAGGAATAGGCTCCACCCAAATCACGTTCAAGCCCAGGGAAGCATAGTGGTCCCGTTCCTGGCCCATGTTCGCTCCAACATGGATTACGCCAGGAACCTTCTTCAAAAATGAATCTACCGGAAAGAGGTCTCTTCGAAGCTTGTTGATCGCTCTCTGCGGGATGTCAAGAATTGGACTCCTCGTCATATGCAAATCTCCCATAACTAGATTGTTTAGGTTGAGCCACTCCAACCGTACCTTGTCCCGCATTCAGGCGTCAATGAGATCCAGACTGAGGGATGATGAAGAATTGCGGACCGAACCAGTTAAGTGCGGCTGCGACTCTGCTCCACACTTGTCATCCGAGTTGATTCACAGTATCGAATATGTTGCTACTCTCCTTCTCGGCACCCGGCAGTCAATGGAAATGAAGGTGAATAGAAATCCAGCGAGGATCCCGATCCGCCTTTGTCTGCTCCATCTGGTCCATTCCCTGCTTCCGATTGCCGAGCCCCGGCTGTGTCAGCGTGTTACCGGAAGCCTCCGGCGGCGAACCGTGCTCCAAACAGCCAGCCCAATCGCTTTTGCAGGATGAGAGTCGCTGGTACGTTTCCATAACTCGCTGACGACTATCCATGCAGTCCCCCAAACAATAAGCATCAGAGCCGCAATCATGGCAATCTGTCCCCTGTGGGGGAACGACTTTTTCTCTGGGTAGTCCGGCTCATCCAACACCTTGATGGGGGGGATTTCTTTCGCTTCCTGAACCTTGGCCAATTCGTATTGCTTGGTCAGGGTTTCGTAGATGGTCTCCTCCATTGTCACCTTACGGGTCAGGTCATAGTAAGTGAATCCCAGTAGCGGCAACTGTCGGACGGAGGGAAACAATTGGTCGGCTTTCAGGGTCGAACTGTCTACGTCTTCTCCCAGACCGCTCATCTTCCGCAGTTGACTTTGGAGTGACTCGATGCGTCCGCGAACCTCCCGTACCCGCACGTTATCATCCGCATACTGGGCTTTCAATCCGGAAAGCTCGCTCTCGGCGGTAATCAACTCACCTTGCAGCTTGCCTGCTTCCTCCACCGTTGCCTGACCTTGCTTTTGAATATCCATCGTGGCGTTTTGGCTGGAGAATTGGCTTAATTTGTGAGAACTTACGTCGAGATCTTCCTTGATCGAATTCAGCCTCTGCTCCAGGAATTCCCGTTCGCGACGCGCCGCGGAAGTGCTGGAACGGTTGACGAGCTTATCGAGCTCCTCGATATAGAACGCTGCCATATCGTGGGCCCGGTTCTTGTCTTTATCGGTGACGGAAATGGTTATGAGCCCGGTTTTCTTGTCCTCATCGAACTCACTTGCCGCTGAGAGTCTCTTTCTGGCGTCGACATGAAGCTTGCATTTGTAAACATCCAGCAATTTGAAATGATCGATGATGTCGTCCTGGGCCGTGCGGCTGCTGAGGATGCCGATAGAAGTTGAGCCTGGTGTCCTGGCACTCATCAAGCCCCCTAGGCTAGGAGCCGCAAAAGCTGCGCCACCAGCCAGAGCATTAAGCATGGATGCGTTCGTGAGTGCCTGCTGATCGGGCGGCATCAACTGAGCGGTGGACGTGTATTGATTTGGAATCAAGAATGAGAGCCCAATCGTAA
Organism: Occallatibacter sp.; assembly: GCA_049508975.1. Lineage (GTDB taxonomy): Bacteria > Acidobacteriota > Terriglobia > Terriglobales > Acidobacteriaceae > Telmatobacter. The sequence goes on from JBELAI010000009.1 coordinate 34,018, forward strand.
GGAGCACACCGATGCCAGTTAGCTTGGCCAGCCACCATCGACGCTGCCAAATTAATGCTATTAACTCAGTGACCGGTATCTGCATCACAACCAACTTATCCTCGGGTACAACTTGCCGCAGTTCCTGTGTGGTATTCAATGTCGGATCTCCATGGCTGCAAAGCGGCCCCCTCTGCGCAAATCGGGCGACCCTGGTGTGTTGACAAATGGTCCTGCACGAAGCACCCACCCTGCATCCACGCTGTGAGTGCTCGTGAAGCGCCGGAAAAAAGTGGAGTCAGCTCCTTCATATACGTTGACTCTCCGTTGCAGTGGGAAAGCACTCCTCTGGCAATCGGGGCTTGCCTAAGGCGGTTGGGACTTTAGAATGCCCCTGCAAGAGCCGCGGGCAGAATGGCTGCGGATGCGAGTTGCGCAGCGGAAATTATGTTCTTCCAGATCTCGGAGCCAAGCGCTTTCTCAGGAACGATAATTGTATCGCCGGGCCTCATCCGAACACTCAGGGAGTTTCCAGTCAAAAAGCCGCTGGCGTGCCCAACAACAGCCCCATTAGCTCGAACAACGAAGATTTGTCCCTTGTCGCCGTGGTTAGTCGCACCGCCGGCCTGGCGCAAATACCAACCGCCATCTTTCCCTGGCACGTAGGTTATGGCTGTCTGGTTATATACCTGGCCACTAATCAGCACGAAACTTTGGCGTTTGGGAATATACAACTTATCGCCCGGGCTCAGCGCTATATCGTCTGCGGTGTTTTCCCATTTGCTAATGTCTTTGGTTATGTTGATTACCAGACGACCGTTTGCCGGATGGTTACGGAGGGAAAGAAGAACCTGGTCGCGCTGTTGCTGCATGGCCTGTATCTGCTCGGATTGGTCTGCGGAAGACAGCACGCCCGCGTTCACTGTGATCGGGGTAGTTTCGATTCGCCGGATCATCTCCTGGCGGGCCTGCTCACCCTGTTGTTGCACTTGCACGCGCAGAAGGACTGCACCCGCGGGATATGCTTCATCTCCAAAGCCGCCCGCCCGTTTCAACAGCGAGCTAAGGTGCTCGCCGGTTTGAATGCCGTAGGTGCCGGCATGTCCCACCTCGCCGGCTACCGTTGCCGAGGCACCAATATCGTCCCACCCCGTCAGCTTTCGTATGCTGACCACGTCTCCTGGATTGACTGCAACATCCGCACTCTTGTCGCCGTCCAGTGCTTTTTGTACATCGACAGTCGTGTGGTTGAGCAGTACCTTCTTGCCGTCCTGCACTGTATAGCTGGAGATATCTGCCTGGTCCTTATAGGCGCTCCGTTTGAAGCCGCCTGCCATCCGCACGAGCCCGGCCACAGTCATCCCTTGCGACATGGGATAAGCGCCGGGGCGGAGAACCTCACCTTCAATGGAAACTGCAGGCGAATCGATCTCATAGCGGCTATAAACGCGGATCATGTCGAATGGCTTGAGTTTGATTGAATCGTTGCCGATCAGGACGTCCGGCAAATTGAAGCTGATGGTCTCCGGTCGGAAGTCCGGTGCCTGCAAACGGACGATCTCTCCATGATCGGCTGGCTCCGGCATCACGTCCTGATAAGAATGCAGAAGATCCGTTATGCTCATTCCATCCGTATAGGGATACTTACCCGGACGAAACACATGCCCCTCAAGATAGACAGCCTGCTGGTTATAGGGCAGTATCTGCGAAATCACGATATCGTCCCCACCCTGCACATTGAAGCTTGCAAGCTTCTGTTTCACTCCTTCCGCATCGTTTGGAAGCTCCAATGTCAACATGGTATGGCGTTCGTGGGCGTCAAGCCGCTCGACATTGATCTGCTTCAAGCTCGCGGAAGCCAGGACTCCGCCGGCAAGATCGAGAACTTCACTCAGTCCTTTCTCGCCGTCTAACTCGTAAATTGCCGGACGATGCACCATTCCCTCTATCGAAACCTGCGAACCTACTGGTGGCACCATGATGGTATCGCCAGGCATCAAACGGTCGGCGTTGGAGCGGACACCGTGCAGCAAGAAGTCATAGAGGTCAAGTTCACGGACCAATTGCTTGCCGCGATACTGCCGAAGTATGCGTAGCGATCCGCGGCTGGTCGGTCCGCCGGCAGCATACAATGCACTCAGTGGCGTCGACAGCGAACTGACATCGTAGGCGCCGGGCTGCTGCACGTCACCTACAACATACACACGTACCGTACGGAGCCGGCCCAGCGAAATCTCAACGTGCTCATTTTCAAACTGTGTGCTGAGAGCCTTTTGAATCGCAATCTGAGCCTGCGCAATCGTGAGCCCGTCTACGCTAATCGTGCCTGCCTCCGGCAGCGCGATCTGGCCTTGCCGATCGATATTTACGCTCAGGCGATCGGAACGGCCTCCCCACATGTTCACCACCAGATTATCGCCTGCCCCGAGCACATAATCCGGACCGACCGGGAGATCTGTCGGCAGTTGATTTACATTCCCCGGGCCGGGTCCGTTCCATGCGCTGAGCCCGCTTGGCATGTTGGTCCCGTTCCCGTTGCCGAGTCCATTAGCCATGCCCGGCCCGTTCCCATTGTTGAACCCATTGCCATTGTTGAATCCATTGCCATTGTTGAACCCATTGCCATTGTTGAACCCATTGCCGTTATTAAACCCATTGCCGTTATTAAATCCATTCCCATTGCCCAGTCCGTTCCCATTCCCGAGACCGTTCACGGGACCGTTCCCGTTGCCGATAACAAAAACGTCGCTACCGAACCGCTTCAGCTTGGCCCCAGCAGGGGGGATCTGAGTGTAAAGATCATGCAGCGAGGGTAGATCTTCATAAGGATTCGGCACCTGGATTTGCTGCGGCTCATCCAGATGGTTATTGTCCACACGGGTTGGGGGCGCAAATTGCTCGCCGCGCGGAAGCTGGGGCATTTGCGTGGGTGCAGGTGGGGGGCAACCAGGCAATGTGATTCCGTCAGCATTGTCGCACCTTAAAGTTGTGCCCTGGTCGTCTCCACTCTGGACAGGCCCTCTGGCACTCCCATTAGGGGCGGATGTTTGGGTGGACCCGGGCGTGTTACTGCTCGAATTCGCCGCCCGGCCGTTTCCACTTTGAGCAGGTGACTGGGCGCTACCGGCTTGAGAGGAAGACTGGCCGCTCCCACTTTGGCCAGATGCCTGAGCTCCACCGCCATCGCTTTGGGCTTGCAATGGCTTGTACAAAAGAGCGGTTGTAACGGCGACAAAGAACAAACAATAGATTCGGTTCCGACGCGGACTGGAGTAGGACTGCCCGATGCTACGAAGTGCTCTATGATTCATTTTCAACCCTTCAACCCTCTTGAGGATTTCGTCTTTCACAAAGTTTGGCATTCTTCGAGGTAACTAGCCGAATGCAGAATCAATCGGAGCACTCGACGCCGATTGAGAACAATGCCGGACTCCGCGGAGCTTCCAAAGCAACATCTCCCGCATCAAGCCACGCCCTAAGCTTCCATCAACTCTCGATATTTAAACTTGTAAAGCATTCCGCAATACGAACAACCAAACCACCGCCAATGAGAAAGTCCATGTCTGAACAGTCTTCTCATCATCTCAGCTTCAGCATCAGCGCTCAAGTCAGCCTGGTAGCCCGCTTCTTTGTCAGCGCGATGGGCTATGGCGTGGTCGAATCTCGCGGTGTGAGCAGATCCAGCCAAAACCTGGCGTAGGCGCGTCCCGCTTCTTGACCATTTACAAATGGGGGTGTGCTGCCACCGATGAGCTTTGAGATTCCAGGATGCATCAATGGTGTCATCATCAAACCTGCCGTCATCATAGTGGGATCCAAATCGCGGAGTTTTCCGCCTTTGATATTCATCTCCAGATAATGACTGATTGCCGAGAGCACCGGAGAAAAATGCTCCTGGCCGAACGCCTCGGCCTTCCAGTGCAACTCAAGAAATGCAACTGCCATCAACCGAAGCAGTTCCGGCCTGAAATTGACAGTATCTGAGAGCAACTCGAAGATTTTTGGCAAGACTACTTCGGGAGAGTGGCACTTTGCAATGCCTTCCAGCAGCTCCCGGCGAGGCTTTAGCCCTGACGAGTAGAAGCGGAGGGTCGACCAAAAAAGGTCCTCTTTATGATCGAAATGCCGGAAGAGAGTATTTTCACTTACGTCGGCCAGATGCGCTATCTGGCGCGTACTGGTGCCGTGATATCCCTGGTGCGCAAACAGCTTGCCTGCCGCATGGATGATCTGGTCCGTTCTCGCTGAATTCCTGGGAGCAAGTGGCATCTCACACGTCCTTGACATTCCCGCTGCAGAGCATCGGCTGTCCGCGCTGGGCACTTTTCACACACTTGTAAGGTCGTTGCGGAATTTCGTCGCAACAAATAGGGCACTGAGCGGCATCGCAACGGACGCACGCAGGGTGCATCCCGATCCTGCAAAGCCGTTCATTTTGCGGGGATTGAATGTGGATTATCTTCGAAAAGAACAGTGACAGGAAGATTTCAAATTAATTTCGGCATAGCAGGCTGTCGTGCATCGATGTGAACACGTCTCAAAGCTATTTCGCGCTCAAGCGAACATAGGTTCCAGATCATCGGCGTCCACCTGGATTGCAGCGTGCTGATTAATCAATTCGAGGGTCAGGACGAACCGCATGCCGCCGCTCTTTCGTACCAGAGTTCCCTGAACACCCTGCATGACGCCGCTTCTGATGCGCACTCTCTCGCCAACAACAAGGTCGTGATACGGTTCGACAAGTTGTCTGCAAAAACCCGCGCGAAGAAACTGAACGTCGGAATCTGGAAGAGGAACGCACCCTTTGCTGTTGCCCACGATTCGCAACACTCCGGGAGACTGGAGGACCGCGGCCCTCTCCTTCGAACCGATGTGCACAAACAGGTAGGTTGGAAATAGCGGCAGAACGACCTTCATTCGTTGCCTGTTCTTCCAGACCCGCACCGTTTCATAGGTAGGGAGAAACGACTCAATCGCCCGCATGTGAAGGTGCTTCACCACGGACTTTTCGTTCTGCGGAAGAGTGAAGACCGCAAACCAATTGCGGTCACCCGCGATGCACGGCCCCGGGGCCACATGGCTGCTGAATTCTTGACCTATCGCCTGCAAGTTCACCCGACGCCTTTCATTCAACCTGGGCGTCGCAAGGATCCGGGAGAGCGACGCATCGAACTTATGTGATAGTTGAGATCGCTACGCTTTAAAGAGCATCAAATTGCGCAAGGCTTCGCCAAGCTGACTTAGCAAACCAACTGCAGCTAAGCCTCTCATCTGTTACAACCAGGTAATTCAGCCGTCCGGCAGGAACAGTGCATGCCAGGGGGCAGCCAGCTATAGCTCAAAATTCTCGAGCCTGCCGGCCTGCGAATCGCCCACCATGAGGTGAGGTTGCTTGTTTGGGGTTAAACAACTTATCGAGCGTCTATTGAAGTTTACTGTAAGCCAGTGCTTCTAATTTCGCAAGAGCCAAATTTGGAATATCCGGGCAAAAGTGACTTCCGCTCTTAACCATGTTGCCTCGAAACGAGCTAAGGTTCGATACGAAAACAAAATGTTATATTTTTATTATCAATAGCTTACGGATGAAAATCGGGCTTCCCCGCTGAATTAATCGATATTTCCGGGAAGGAACTCTGCTGGCTTCGAAGCCTTTCCAGCTGGGCGGTTTTCAGTGAAGGCATGATGTGAGCACTTGCTGCCAATTTTTCAGTGGACAGCAAGAATCTCCTCCTAATATCGACATTATCGATCAGTTCATCATGGTATAGTTTCGATACTGGATAGAATGTTCTGAGCTTCCTAAAGGCTATTCGGTCAATCCCAACCAGCGTGGTGCCCATTTGCAGTCCAATCGAGATTGGCTGAGTGCATTGCCTCTATGCCGGCTTATACTTCTTCAGGCGGAAAACCTTCGCCTCAGCTATTTATCAGGTATCGTAGCTGTCTGCTTTCTTGCCCCGCAGTATGCTCACTCTCAAGAGGCGGCAACGCTGGCGGAAATTCCGCCGCTGGCGGTGACGCATGCGCTGGAAGAACCCTTTCCTCCGTCAATGGCCATCAACGGCCTCGTGCCGAATCCCGTGGCAGAGGCGGAAGCCAGGCCGACGAACGCACTGGTAGACATCTTGAGCCAACCGGGCGGAGGAACCGCAGGCGCCTCGGAATCGGGGAAAGGGAACTGGTTCAAGCGCCCGGGTGAAAGCGAGATCATTATTGAGGGACTGGTTTCATACGGCAACTACAAGATTTTTGCCTCGGGATATGACGAAAAGCTCTTTACCGGGGGCGTGGAATACGATCGGCACACATGGGGCTACTTTCTGAAGGCGCAAGTAGATTATGTTGCAGAGTTCCTGCCATTCGTCCTTCTTGATAAGCCCCTGAACACGGATATCTGGGGCACCCCAATTTATCCAGTCGATGCTTCCAAGGCGATTCGCGAGCACGTACCTGGCGTAGGTTTTTCGCCAATCGGCTTCCGCATGCAATGGCGAAGCAAGAAGGCCATCCGTCCCTACCTCGAAGCCAAGGGCGGGGTTTTGGTCTTCACGAAAAAGGTACCCTCCTCCGAAGCGTCCTACCTAAACTTCAGCATGCAGTCTGCCACCGGAGTGCAATTGAAGATGAGCGATCGATGGGGATTGCGCCTGGGCCTTTTCAGCGATTTCCATTTTTCCGACGACTTCATCGTGCCGGTCAACCCTGGACTGGACGTCATGAACGCAAACCTCGGTTTGAGCTACCACTTTTAACCGCAGAGGCTGGCGAGGTCAACCAGGTTGCTCACGATTTCGCTGGTGCTCGCCTCGCTCCGTTTCGAGTCAACCTGGCTCGCATCATGTTATTCTCGACTTCAACAAAGCTTTCCTGCAACGCTTGGCTTTCCTCTGCTTCGATAGGTTTTGGGAGATTTTGCATAATGGATGAACCACAGATTTACGCTCGGCTTGCGGAAATACTCCAAGACGTTTTCGACGACGAGTCGATTGAGGTTACTCCGCAATTGACGGCGAAGGACGTTGATGGCTGGGATAGTCTTACACATATCCGCCTTATACTTACTGTCGAAAAAGCATTCAAAATCAAGTTCACGACTTCTGAGATCGGGAAACTGGAAAATGTGGGCGATCTAGTGGCTCTCATTAAAGCCCGTGCGTAAATCCAGATTCAGGGCGCTAGAGCGGTTTCACAATTTATGTGCCCGTAAAGGGTGGCTTTTCTTGACGAAGAAGCCACTTGAGAATAGCGGTTTCGGGATACAGCAATTGTGGAACCGCTGTAACTCCCCAATCGCAAACATAAGGCCGGAGGACTTTCAGTGAGCCTGCTTTATTCAGAGTTGCAATGGCTGCCGCGGCCACCACAGGACTTTTCCACCCAGTTGAAGGCTGCGGGAAGCTCCAGCGAACTGCTCGGGACTGCGATCAGGTCCCTTGCATCCTTTTCATTGGACCTCAACCAGCTAACTAAACTGGCTAGAGTTATCGGGAGGGCACAGTCCGAGGGTGCATCGCTTCATCCGCTGGAGCCCTTTCGGCTGGCGATTCTGAGCAATTCCACTGTCGATTTGATTGTGCCCGCGCTGATAGCCAGCGCCGCGCGGCATGGCTTCGCGCTGGAAATCATCCAGCCTTCGTATGACCAAGTGGCGCAGGAGGCGCTGACCCCCGATTCCAAAGTCAACGGCTCCAAGCCGGATGCGGTCCTGTTTGCGTTGGATTACCGCGCGCTGCCGCTGAAGCTCTCGCTTGCCGACCCCGAAGCCGCGAACGCAACGGTGCAGGGAGTGCTCGGCTACATCCAGGCGCTTCGAGACGGCATCAAGGTCAATTCAAATAGCCTGTGCATTTTTCAAACCTTCGCTCCTCCTGTGGAACTGCTCTTTGGCAGCCTGGACCGCGCGTTGCCAGGTACGATGAGAAACCTGATCGACGCTATCAACCGAGAGTTGGCGGCCTACGTTCTCGGCTCGGGTGACGCGCTGCTCGACGTTGCGGGATTGGCGGAAACGGTGGGTTTGGCGAACTGGCACAATCAACAATTGTGGAACCTCGGCAAATTCTCCTTTTCAGATGAATTCATTCCGCTGTATGGCGATCATGTGGCTCGCAGCATTGCAGCCATCCGCGGCAAGAGCAAGAAAGTCCTTGTACTCGATCTCGACAACACGATCTGGGGTGGAGTGATCGGAGACGACGGCCTGGAGGGTATAAAGATTGCGCAGGGCGATGCGCGCGGCGAAGCCCACCTGGCAGTGCAGCGCCTCGCGCTCGATCTGCGGCAGCGAGGAATTGTGCTTGCAGTCTCGTCGAAGAACACCGACTCTGTGGCGCGCGAGCCGTTTGAAAAGCATCCCGAGATGCTGCTGAAGCTCGATCATATCGCGGTGTTCCAGGCCAACTGGAATGACAAGGCCACCAATATTCAAGCCATCGCCGAAGAACTCGTGTTGGGGTTGGACGCGCTGGTATTTCTCGACGACAATCCGGTTGAGCGCGGCCTGGTGCGCAAGCTGCTGCCGCAAGTAGCCGTACCGGAGTTGCCAGAGGATCCGGCAGGGTACGCCCGGACCCTTTCCGCAGCCGGGTACTTCGAGGCCGTCGCTTTCGCTGCAGAGGATATGAAACGCGCGGGCTTCTATCAGGACAACGCCAAGCGCGCAAATCTGCAAAAACAGGTAGGCGGTGTGGATGCCTATTTGGCTTCGCTGGATATGACCATCACCTTCCAGCCCTTCGACGCAACTGGCCGCGCGCGCATAGTGCAACTGATCAACAAGTCAAATCAATATAACCTGACCACGCGCCGCTATACCGATCCAGAAATTCTGGATGCGGAGAACGACCGACAGGTGTTCACTCTCCAAGTCAGGCTCGCGGATATCTTTGGCGATAACGGGATGATCAGCGTCGTGATCTGCCGCCCCACCGCATCAGGAGACTGGGAGATTGACACGTGGCTGATGAGTTGCCGCGTGCTCGGGCGCAAAGTGGAGCACATGGTATTGCGAGAAATCCTGGAACATGCGCGGGCAGCGGGCATAGGCAAGCTATGCGGCATCTACAAACCGACCGAACGTAACAAGCTGGTTGTCGACCATTTTGCCAGGCTCGGCTTTTCCAAAGTGCAGGAAGAAGCTTCGGGCGTAACACGCTGGGAGTTACTGGTCGAAGGGGCGAATCCCGAGGGCGCGCCAATGATAGTGATCTCAAAAGGATTTGCGGACTGCATGGAGGCTTTGTCCACATGAGCCGAACGAATGCCGGTGACGCTGGGGACACAGAAGAACCGAAATTGCCGCGGCGAGATTGGATTTTGTTACCAGCCCTGAGCCTCGCAACGGTTTGTCTCCTCCTCGGGGGTGTCGAATTGGGCGCTCGTCGCATATATCGCAGCCTTCCAACCATAGCGGAAGACTGCCTGGTGTTAAATGATCCGTCGGGCGTTCGGGGCATCCACAATTGTGTGGTCTGGGAGAAAATGCCTGAAACTAAGCTAACCGAATATCGGTTCAACAGCAGTGGATATAGAAACGATAATGACCTCGGCCCAAAGTCCCCGGACACTTACAGAATTGTGGTGGTGGGAACGTCGATGGCAGCGGGATTTCGAGTTCCGCAGGAAGAGACATTTGCTACGTTGCTGCCTGCGGAACTCTCGCGGCGCACCGGGCGCAAGGTCGAGCTTTACAACGAAGCCCTTGCCTGGCGATTCCCGAACACGCTCACTCGCTTTTTCAATGAGGCTATTGCAGCCAAGCCTGACATGATTCTCTGGGTATTGTGCCCCGGAGACATTGGAGATCCGTGGTTGTTGCGGGCGGATCCAGCCAAGTCATTGAATACGCGGGCCAGGGTGTGGTCCATCCTCAAGGACGCGTTTGCGAAGCGATCGTTCAAGGAATCGCTTGGCCTCCTCTTTAGCCGCACACGGACCGCAACATTGCTGACGGACCTACTCTACGCGAGCCCGAATCAATACGTGAAGTCTTCGCTGCTTCAGGGTAGTTACAATAGCGATTTCTTACAGGCTGAATCGAATCCAGACTGGCTGGGGCGACTCAAAGAATTCGACAGCAATGCCGCGAACATTGAAGGGCAGGCCAGCGAGGCGGGGATTCCTCTAGTGGTAGTGCTCGTGCCCGATCGCACTCAGGTGGCGATGATTTCCCTGATGGGTGACTGGCCGGGAGGTTTCGATCCCTACAAGCTTGACAACGACCTGCGATCCATCGTTGTGAGCCATGGCGGGACCTACGTAGACATTCTTCCCGGCTTCCGCGCGATACCCAATCCCCAGCTTGGTTACTACGCGATCGATGGCCATCCAAATGCCGCCGGGCACGCAACTATCACCAGATTATTGAGCGAGAAGCTTGTAGACGGCGCGGTGGCCGGCCTTGGCGTTTCTGGACCGCAGCACGTTGGACCGGAGCCAAGGCATTAATCATGGACAACGCCTCATTTGAGTTTCTAGCTTTCGGTCTTGCAATAGCGCTCGTCTCCAATCTCAGCCGCTCTCGAGCCTGGCGATCGGCCGTGCTTCTCGTGGCCAGTTTCGTCTTCATCGGCTTGGTCGTAAGAAATCCTCTAGCTCTCGTGCCACTGACAGGCTTTCTGCTGTTGGGCTATGGCTGCCTGCTCTTGATCGAGCGCGGGTGGTCGAAGTCGATTGCCTGGATTCTGGTTGCAGTCATTCTCGTCTACATCTGGCTCAAAAAATACACTTTCTTGCCGGAAAGTAGTTTCCTGCACTTTTCCTATACGGTTCTCGGTCTCTCCTATATTTTCTTCAGGGTTCTCCACCTGCTGATCGAAGCGGGAGATCGTGCCGAGAAGGGCCACATCGGCATTGGGGCGTACCTCACTTACACGCTTAACTTCACGACCTTCGTTTCAGGCCCCATTCAGCCCTATGACGACTTCGCACGCGACCAGTTTGCAGTTGATCCGATTCCCCTGGGCCCGCGTGTGATTGGCCTGCAGGTGGAACGGATCGTGCGCGGCTTCTTCAAGGTCAACGTGCTCGCCATGGTATTCAACATGGTGCGCGTCGATGCAGTTGCGCAACTGTCACAGCCCCTGCCCGCATCGTTCAAGCTCTACGCCGCCTTTCGCCTGGCTGTCGTTTATCCTCTCTTCCTCTACTGCAATTTCTCCGGCTACATCGATATTGTGATTGCGCTGGCGCGCCTAATGCGTTTACGACTACCGGAAAACTTCAACCGGCCGTTGTCGGCAACGTCGTTTATGGATTTTTGGAGCCGCTGGCACATTACCCTTTCGGACTGGTTCAAGAAGTATGTCTACAATCCGCTGCTGGTCGCATTGATGCGGCGGTTTCCCTCGCCAACGGTTGCTCCATGGCTGGACGTCTTCTCCTTATTTGCGACCTTCTTCCTTGTAGGACTATGGCACGGGCGGACATCGGCTTTTCTGGTCTATGGTCTGCTGCAAGGTGGCGGGATCTCAATTAACCGCCAGTGGCAACTGGGCCTGACGAGGACCATGGGGCGAAAAGGCTACAAGAAACTGGCGGCCAACCCGATCTATGTTTCACTTGCGCGCGGGTTGACGTTCAGTTGGTTTTCACTCACCCTCTTCTGGTTCTGGGCGAATCGGGAAGAGCTGGACAAGGTTTTTGTTTCGATCGGCGTAATGCAGTGGCTGGAGATTTGGCTGGCGGTGTGGATCTCAGCTACGGTGATTCTGGCCGCGTGGGAGGTTGCGCGGAGCGCGCTGCTTTCGATCAGCACGACGGAGGGGCCGGTGCTTACCAGCCGCTACGCACGCGTGGTTTACGCGTCAGCGCTTGGATTGGCGGCCGTTGTCACCACGGTGCTATTGAGCCAACCAGCGCCAGGGATCGTTTACAAGGCATTTTGACTGAAAGTGGCCGGAGGGCGATAGATGAGGCTTGCGCAGCGGACGTTCACGAATTCGGATCAGCAGCGTTTTGCCTCGGCGTCGGGGGATCGCAATCCAATGCATTTGGATGAATTGATGGCGCGCCGGACACAGGCTGGATTCCCAGTCGTGCATGGGGTCCATTTGCTTCTATGGGCGCTGGATGCTCTGGGCGAAACCCAGCCGGATCTGCCGCCGCTGCGTAAATTGCGAGCGCGATTCAATAAGTTTGTTTATCTAAATGAAGATGCGGAGGTTGAGTTGACGCAGCAGAACCAGACTTCCGCTCGGATCAGTGTTTCGGTGGATGGCATTGCGCGGTCGAAATACACTTTAGAGTTTGGGGACGAGGTTGGGAATGTCCCGGATTGGTTTGGTTCGTCATTGCAGGAGATCGCGTTTTCCAGGGAACCTCTGAATGTGAAATTCGAGGAGATTCCTGGACGGAGCGGGCGGGTGGCGTTCCAGTTGACATCCACGGACGCGGCAGCGATGTTTCCGGCGGCCACCCGGTGGCTAGGCACCCGTCGCATTGCATCGCTGGCGGCGAGTACCCATCTGGTCGGGATGCTTTTTCCAGGGCTTCATTCGATTTATAACGAGCTCGCGGTAACCAGCTGTCAAGATTGTGCCGTGGAGGAGTTTCTTGGATTCAGGGTGGTAGACGCGGATACGCGAGTTCGGACAGTGGACCATGAGATCGCAGGCGGCGGCTGGACTGGAATCGTGCATAGCATTGCGCGGAAGCCGCCGGTGCTGCAGCGCACGATGGATTCTCTCACGGGTGTTGTGGGCGCGGAGGAATTCAGCGGTGCAGTGGCGCTGATCATCGGCGGATCGCGAGGATTGGGAGAGCTGACGGCGAAGTTGATTGCTACCGGCGGCGGGCGCCCGATCATTACCTGGCAGCGCGGGAAAGCCGATGCGGAACGGGTGGCGGACGAGATTCGGGCCACTGGCGGGGTGTGCGATACGTTGCACTACGATGCGCAAAAGCCGGTAGTTGAGCAGCTCGCACAGCTCTCGGAAATCCCCACGCATGGTTACTACTTTGCTACGCCACTGATTTTCCGGCCTCAGTCGAATATCTTTGTTGCCGAGAGATTTCAGGAATTTCTAGCGGTCTATGTCAATGGATTCTGGGAACTGGCGCAGGCGCTCCGCACTCGCCGGCCGCAGATTTCGCTGTATTATCCCTCTTCGGTTTTTGTTGACGAGCGGCCGAACGGAATGACCGAGTACACAATGGCCAAGGTCGCGGGCGAGGTGCTGTGCGCAGACATGAATGCGTCGCTTGCACCGATGCATGTGACGCAGAGCCGTCTACCGCGTATGCAGACTGACCAGACTGCGTCTATAACGGACATTGAGACGTCTGACGCTGTGGAGAATTTGTTGCCTATCATTCGAGAGGTACAGTCCTGGCCAAGATGAACGTGGCCTCTGCTCGCCTCTCGTACGAAGAGTTCATTGAAAACGCAACGACACGCAATGTGCCGGATAAAACCGCAGACGTTCAACGTCACTGGACTTCGAGAATTATTCGAAGCGGAAAGTCAGGCAATCAGAGCGAAACGAAAATGCAGACCGCTAATCCTCGGCATCGCCAGAATCCCGGAGGAGCAGAGCCCTATGCGCCTCAGGCTACCAAAGTAATCAATCCTTTGGATGACGGTGTTGGCTCTTGAAAATAAACCAGTTGCCAAACGATCATCACATCGGATACATTTACAAAAAACCTTAGGGTTACTAAGACAAAAAGAGAACCACGCAGGTCGGAACGTCCTACTGATTTTATTGCTCTCTCCCGGGCCAATCGCAACCTGCGATTGATTGCCTTCAACCGATACCGCAAGGGCAGAGCCAGGACAATTGCCTATTTCCTCCAAGAATCAAATTAAACGGATTATCAAGCTGCGGGATTAAGAGAAAAGGAAACTTCGCTATGCTTCAAATTGCCCAAGTGTTGCGTCGCAATACCGCGCTAGCTATTGCCTTTTTGATAATGTTGATATTGCAGCCAGGTCTAAGCCAATCGGTTAACGTGCTGACGCAACACAATGACTTGACCAGGGACGGCGCGAACCCGAACGAAAAGATCCTTACCATTAGCAACGTAAACGAGAGTTCTTTCGGCCTGGCTTTTTCGTTGCCCGTCGACGGTTACGTGCTCGCGCAGCCGTTGTATGTGTCGGGAGTTGCGATTCCCGGCCAGGGAACCCACAACGTTGTCTATGTCGCGACTGAACATGACAGCGTTTATGCGTTCGATGCGGATTCGGGAACACTGTATTGGCAGGTCTCTGTTGGAACAGCCGTACCGGCCCCGGTCATACCCTCTTACGCTATTCCGGTTGAGATCGGCATTACCAGTACGCCAGTGATTGACTCCAGCACCGGTACCATCTACATCGTCCCCCTAAGTTATGAGAATGGCCAGCAAATATACCGGATTCATGCCCTGGATATAACCACAGGCGCGGAAAAGTTCGACGGCCCCTTCGAACTTTCGGGCTCCGTCAGCGGGACCGCTCCAGACGGGAGCGGAGGAATCGTGCCGTTCACTGCTAAGGACGAACTTCAACGGGCAGCCCTTACGCTCGTGAATGGGGTCGTTTATATGGCGTTCACCTCCCACGAAGACAACCCACCGTGGCACGGATGGGTATTGGGATATAACGCCAGTACCTTGCAGCGGGTCCAGGTATTCAATACCACACCCAATAGCCTGGAAGGTGGAATTTGGATGGGAGGCCAGGGCCTTGTTGCCGACGCGTCGAACAATCTCTACATGATCACCGCCAACAGCGATGAGACCTCGGAAAATGCCGCCGACGATTACGGAGAGAGCTTTGTGAAGCTTGTTCCCAGCGGCAACTCGCTGACCGAGGGAGATTACTTCAAACCCAACGACTACGACTTTATGAACGCAAACGATCTCGATCAGGGATCAGGTGGAGCGTTTGCCATTCCGGGCACCAGCTACATTGCCGGAGCGGGGAAGTTCGGCAGGCTCTACCTTGTCGATACCAACAATATGGGCAAGCTGGACATGACCGCCAATCAAATGGTCCAGGTATTTCAGTCCGACTCCGGGCAATGGGGCTCCCCCGCGTTTTTCAACAACACGATGTATATCTGGGGGATAAACGATCCACTCAAGGCGTACCACTTTAACGGCAGCCTCTTCACTACAACCCCATCTTCGCAAAGTGCCTACTCGACCCCGGTGGGACAGACCAACGGTACGGTA
Organism: Occallatibacter sp.; assembly: GCA_049508975.1. Taxonomy (GTDB): domain Bacteria; phylum Acidobacteriota; class Terriglobia; order Terriglobales; family Acidobacteriaceae; genus Telmatobacter. The sequence goes on from JBELAI010000009.1 coordinate 49,156, forward strand.
TCTGTCTCTTCGAACGGAACCACCGCAGGCACGGCGATAGTCTGGGCGACCGTACCGACGGGTGATCCCGGGAATGCGACCGTCGGCGGAAACTTGTTCGCATTCGATGCCACCAACCTGGCAAACCAGTTATGGAGCACGACACAAAATCCTACGCGGGACAGCTTCGGAAATTTCGCGAAATTCGCAGCTCCAACCATCGCCAACGGCAAGGTGTATGTCCCAACGAACAACTCGCCAGGATCGATCGCGGTATATGGCCTGCTCTCAGGATCGGTTACCCTGAGCAACCTGACCTACACTTATAACGGCGCGCCTCATGGGGCCACGGCGACCACCACACCGAGCGGACTGACGGTGGTATTCACATATACCGGCAGCAGCGGCACGGTCTACGGCCCGTCGGCGACCGCGCCTGCAGCCGCCGGAACCTACGAAGTTGCCGCCAACATCAGCAATACGACGTACTCCGGCACGGCAACCGGAACCCTGGTCATAAATAAGGCTCCGGCGAGCGTGATGCTGAGCAACCTTTCGCAGACTTACACCGGCTCACCTCTTCCGGCAACCGCGACCACGGTCCCGAACGGCGTAGCAGTAACCATTACCTATACGGGCACGAGCGGCACGACCTATGGCCCGTCTGCGACTTCTCCAACGGCGGCCGGCCGTTACACCGTTGCCGCCGCGATCAGCGACCCAAACTACTCGGGGAGCACGGCCAGCGGAACACTGGTTATAAACAAGGCCACGGCGACAGTGACGCTGGGTGGTCTGGCGCAAATCTACACCGGATTGCCTTTGCCGGCGACCGACTCTACGACGCCAGCGGGCCTGACGGTTACCTTCACATATACGGGCAAGGGCGCCACAACCTACGGTCCATCATCGATGGCGCCGACGCTGGCAGGCAGCTATACAGTTGCCACTGCCGTCAGCGATCCGAACTACGCGGGTAGTGCGAACGGAACGCTGGTGATCTCCTACAGTGTGCTCACACAGCACAATGACCTGACGAGGGACGGCGCCGATCCGAACGAGACGACCCTCACGACAAGTAATGTGAATGTGAATTCCTTCGGCAAGGTCTTTTCGTTGCCGGTTGATGGTTATGTGCTCGCGCAGCCTTTGTATGTTCCGGGAGTTGCGGTACCCGGCCAAGGCACGCACAACATCCTCTATGTCGCGACCGAACATGACAGCCTTTACGCGTTCGATGCCGATTCAGGGACACTCTATTGGCAGGTCTCTCTGGGGACATCCGTTCCCAGCCCACCGGCTTTCGAACTCCCTATTCCGGTTGAGGAAGGCATCACCAGTACGCCGGTGATTGACCCCATCAGCGGCACCATCTACGTGGTTCCCGTCACTTATGTGAATGGGAATAAGGCTTACCGCCTGCACGCCCTGGACATAACTACGGGTGTGGAAAAGTTCGGCGGCCCCGTCCTGATTTCGGCCTCCGTGAGTGGATCTGCTCCAGACGGGCACGACGGGATTGTGTCCTTTTACCATCAGGGGGCACTCCAACGGGCAGCCGTCACGCTGGTGAACGGAGTGGTCTATTTGGCATTCTCCTCCTATGACGAAGGAAGCATTCCCTACCACGGATGGGTCCTGGGGTATGACGCGAGCACGTTGAAGCAATTGCAGGTCTTCAACGTCACGCCCAATGGCGGGAAAGGGGCAATCTGGATGGGAGGCCAGGGCCTTGTTGCCGACTCATCGAACAATCTCTACATGATCAGCGCCAACAGCACGCCGAACACGGGCCCCGGCACCGGTGATCTCGCCCCAGGTGATTATGGGGAGAGCTTCCTGAAGCTTGCTCCCAACGGTAACTCCTTGACCGTAGCGGACTACTTCAAACCCAACGTTTTCGATCGTTTGAACGCAGACGATGCAGATTTGGGATCCGGCGGTGCTTTTGCCATTCCTGGCACCAGCTACATCGCTGGAGGGGGGAAGGAGGGCAAGATTTATCTTGTCGATACCAACAACATGGGCAAACTGGACATGACCGCCGATCAAATGGTCCAGGTGTTTCAAGGTGAAACTAACGGATTGTGGGGTTCACCGGCGTTTTTCAATAACACCATGTATGTTTGGGGAGTAAACGAGCCACTCCACGCTTATAAGTTTGCCGCAGGCCTCTTCATTACCTCACCGTCATCGCAAAGCACCTACTCAAGCCCGACAGGAGAGACCAGCGGCTCCGTGTCCGTTTCTTCAAACGGAACCACCCCAGGCACTGCGATTGTCTGGGCGACCGCTCCGGCCGGTGATCCTGACACTTCGACCGTAGGCGGGGATCTGTACGCATTCGATGCCACCAATCTGGCCAACCAGTTATGGAGTACGGCACAAAATCCTTCGCGAGATGGCTTCGGAAATTTCGCGAAATTCGCAGCTCCAACCATCGCCAACGGCAGGGTCTATGTTGCAACCAACAACACCCCGGGATCGATCGCGGTATATGGTCTTCTCTCAGGATCCGTTACCCTGAGCAACCTGACCTACACTTATAATGGCGCGCCTCACGGGGCCACGGCGACCACCACACCGAGCGGACTGACGGTGGTATTTACATATACCGGCAGCAGCGGCACGGTCTACGGCCCATCGGCTACCGCGCCTGCAGACGCAGGAACCTACGAAGTTGCCGCCAACATCAGCAATGCGACTTACACCGGCACGGCAACCGGAACCCTGGTCATAAATAGGGCTCCGGCGAGCGTGACGCTGAGCAACCTGTCGCAGACCTACACCGGCTCACCTCTTTCGGCAACAGCGACCACGGTCCCGACCGGACTGTCAGTAAACATCACCTATACGGGCACGAGCGGCACGACCTATGGCCCGTCTGCGGCTCCTCCTACGACAGCCGGCAGTTACACCGTTGCCGCCGCGATCAGCAATCCAAACTATTCGGGGACAGCCAGCGGAACACTGGTTATTAACAAGGCGACGGCAACACTCACGCTGGGTGGTCTGGCGCAAATCTACACCGGCTTGCCTTTGTCGGCAACCGCCTCCACAACGCCCGCGGGCCTGACGGTTACCTTCACATATACGGGCAAGGGCGCCACAATTTATGGTCCATCGTCGACAGCGCCAACGCTGGCGGGCAGCTATACAGTTGCAGCTGCCGTCAGCGATCCGAACTATGCGGGTGGTAGTGCGAACGGAACGCTGATGATCTCCGACAGCGTGCTCACGCAGCACAATGACCTGACGAGGGACGGCGCCGATCCGAACGAGACGACCCTCACGACAAGCAATGTGAATGTTAATTCGTTCGGCAAGGTCTCTTCGTTGCCGGTTGATGGTTACGTGCTCGCGCAGCCTTTGTATTTTCCGGGAGTTGCGATACCCGGACAGGGCACGCACAACATCCTTTATGTCGCGACCGAACATGACAGCGTGTACGCTTTCGATGCGGACTCGGGGAAGGTCTATTGGCAGGTCTCTCTAGGAACATCCGTTCCAAGCCCACCTGACCTTTATCTCCCTATTCCGATTGAGGAAGGCATCACCAGTACGCCGGTGATTGACCCCATCAGCGGCACCATCTACGTGGCTCCCTACACTTTAGAGAATGGGCAGCAGGTTTACAGCTTGCATGCCCTGGACATAACCACCGGCGCGGAAAAGTTCGGCGGCCCCGTCCAGATTTCGGCCTCCGTGAGTGGATCCGCCCCAGACGGCACCGGCGGAATTGTTTCCTTCGCAGCTTCCGAGGAAATGCAACGGACTGCAGTCACTCTGGTGAACGGAGAGGTCTATTTGGGATTCTCCGCCTATGACGAGGACACCACTCCCTACCACGGATGGGTATTGGGATATGACGCGAGCACGTTGAAGCAGTTGCAGGTATTCAACGACTCGCCCAACGGTGGAGGGGGTGGGATTTGGATGGGCGGCCAGGGCTTTGTTGCCGACTCGTCAAATAATCTTTACCTGATCACCGGCAACACCGACGAAAGCTCGGAGAATCTCGCCGGTGATTATGGAGAGACCGTTTTGAAGCTTGCTCCCAGCGGCAACTCTCTGACTGTATCGGATTACTTCAAGGCCTGGGACTTCGACTGGTTGAACTCAGTCGATAACGATCTGGGCGCTGGGGGAGCTTTTGCAATTCCCGGCACCAGCGATATAGCATTCGCCGGCAAGCAAGGTGTGGCTTATCTTGTGGATACGAACAACATGACCGGCTTTCACCCGAATTCCGACAAGGTTCTACAGGAGTGGGCAGCCGACAACGGGCAATGGGGTTCCCCTGCTTTTTTCAACAACACCATGTATGTCTGGGGGGTAAACCAGCCGCTTCTGGCGTACCAGTTTAACGGCAGCCGTTTTACTACTACGCCATCTTCGCAAAGTGCCTACTCTACCCCCAGTGGAGAAACCAACGGCACGGTGTCTGTTTCCTCGAACGGGACCACTCCAGGGACGGCGATAGTCTGGGCGACCGCGCCAGCAGGTGCTCCGGACACTTCGACTGTCGGCGGGAACCTGTTTGCTTTCGATGCCACCAACCTGGCAAACCTGCTATGGAGTACGACACAAAATCCATCGCGAGACGGCTTCGGAGGCTTCTCGAAATTCGTCGCTCCTACCATCGCCAACGGCAAGGTCTACGTTGCAACAAATGACACCCCCGGACAGATAGCTGTGTATGGGCTGCTGTCAGGCGGGGTCACCCTGAGCAATCTCACGCAGACTTATACCGGCTCGCCTCTTCCGGTTACCGCGACCACAGTACCGAGCGGGCTAACGGTGAACATTACTTATACTGGCGTCAGTGGTACTACCTATGGTCCGTCGGCGACCGCGCCTGCAGCGGTGGGGACCTACGCGGTTACTGCCAATATCAGCGATGCAAAGTATACCGGCACAGCGACCGGCACTCTGGTGATCAACAAGGCTACGCCCACCATCACCTGGAACGCGCCGGCTGCGATCACGTACGGCACGGCGCTGACCAACGCTCACCTTGCTGCCAGATCGCCGGTCACGGGCAGCTATGCCTACACACCGGCGTTGGGAACAGTGCCGGCGGCAGGATCGCAGACATTGTCTGTCACCTTCACGCCAACCGACAGCGTCAACTACACGACGGCGACAATTACCGTCCCCATAACTGTCAACAAGGCCACGCTGACAGTGACGGCCAGCAACGCGAGCCGTGCATACGGTGCCGCGAATCCGACATTTGCCGGAACGATTAGTGGATTCGTCAATGGCGACACGCAGAGCATGGTGAGCGGCGCGGCCTTGCTTTCGAGCACGGCCACGGTCTCGTCCATAGTGGGTTCCTACCCAATTACCGCCTCGCTCGGAACGCTGTCGGCCACCAACTATCAATTCAGCTTTGTAAGCGGGACGTTGACAATAGGCAAGGCTACTCTGACTGTGACGGCCAGCAACGCGAGCCGTGCATACGGTGTTGCGAACCCGGCCTTCACCAACACGATCAGCGGATTTGTCAACGGCGACACGCAAAGCGTCGTAAGCGGCGCAGCCTCGCTTTCGACCACAGCGACAGCCTCGTCCAAAGTCGGGCCCTATCCAATTATGGCCTCGCCCGGAACGCTGTCGGCGGCCAATTACGGGTTCAGCTTTGTGAACGGAACACTGACCGTGAATATTGCCACAACGGCTATCAGTTGGAGCGCGCCTGCGGCTATCACTTACGGCACAGCACTCAGCGCATCGCAACTCGATGCAAGCTCGACAGTGGCCGGAACCTTCGCTTACACGCCCGCGTTGGGAACCGTGCTGAAGGCCGGATCGCAGACACTATCGGTCACCTTCACTCCGGCCGATACTACCGACTACACGACTGCAACAAAAACAGTCCCACTAACGGTCAACCAGGCCACACCGGCGATCAACTGGCCCGCGCCTGCTGCCATCACCTTCGGAACAGCCCTCGGCGCAGCCCAACTCGATGCAAATTCGACAGTGGCTGGAACCTTCGCCTACACGCCCGCGTTGGGAACCGTGCTGAAGGCCGGATCGCAGACACTGTCGGTCACCTTCACTCCGACCGATACTACCGACTACTCGACCGCCTCAACAACAGTTCCACTGTCGGTCAGCCCGGCCACACCGGCCATCAACTGGAGTGCGCCCGCGGCCATCACCTACGGCACCGCGCTCGGGGCAACACACCTGAACGCCACCTCCGCAGTTACCGGCTCTTTTGCTTACAGTCCGGCGGCCGGAACGCTCTTGACTGCAGGTCCGCAAAAGCTCACGGTCACCTTCACCCCAACCGATACCGCCGACTACGCCACGGTAACCTCCAGTGTCACGCTCACCGTGAACCAGTCCACGCCCACGGTCAACTGGCCAACACCAGCAACCGTTACCTACGGCACCGCATTGAGCGGCATCCAGTTCAACGCAACTTCTCCTGTTGCGGGCACCTTTATGTATAGTCCCGCGTCAGGCTCGGTTCCAGCCGCCGGCTTGCAGAAGCTAACTGCCACTTTCACCCCAACCGATACCGCCAACTACGCCACGGCAACTTCCACCGTCACACTCACCGTGAACCAGTCCACGCCCACGATCAATTGGTCGACTCCAGTGGCGATCTCTTACGGCACTGCGTTGAGCGCGGCCCAGTTCAACGCGACTTCTCCTGTTGCTGGCAGGTTTACTTACAGTCCGGCGGCTGGCACGGTTCTAGCCGCAGGCTCGCAGCGGCTTACAGTCGCTTTCACACCGACCGATACCACCGACTACACTGCGACAACTTCCAGCGTCACGCTGGCCGTAAACCAGGCTACGCCCGCAATCACTTGGCCAACTCCGGCTACGATCCCATACGGAACGGCGTTGAGCGCAACACAGCTCGACGCCACATCCCCAACCGCAGGCACATTTATCTACAGTCCCGCTGCCGGAAGTGTTCTTGCTACCGGCTCGCATCAGCTTTCGGTTACCCTGAACCCAACGGATGCCACTGATTTCGCCAACGCGACAACAGCCGTCACACTGACCGTGAATCAGCAGTCGCAGACGATCAGCCTTTCATCCAGCACCCAGGCTTACGCGTCAGGGGTAACGTTTGGAGCAGCTTCGCTCGGGTTGAATGCGGCTTCGACTTCAGGGCTTCCTGTTACCTTCAGCCTTGTCACCGGACCGGCAACGCTCAACGGCACTTCGCTCACGATCACCGGCGCCGGAACGGTGGTGATCGCCGCCAACCAGGCCGGGAACGATAATTACCTTGCAGCGTCGCCAGTGACTGAAAGCATCACGGTCAATAAGGCTCTACCGGTCACCGCAATTGCTGCCAGTGTCAACCCGATCCTGGTTCAGAATTCGGTCCTGCTGACCGCGACTACCGCTTCGGCAGTGGGCACGCCCACTGGAACTGTGACATTCATGGATGGGACAACGCCTCTGGGCACGGGCACGCTCGCAGGCGGCATTGCCACACTCACTACGTCGAGCCTGTCCGCCGGCGCGCACACGATCACAGCGTCATATGGTGGTGATACGAACTTCCTTCCGGCAGCCAGCACGCCGTTGGCGCAGTTGGTCCAGGACTTCTCCTTCACTATCTCCGCGCCCTCGGTCACCGTGGAGCCGGGAGGCACGGCGGTCTTCACCTTCACTGCGAGCCCCATGAATGGAGCCACATTCCCGTCTGCGATCAACCTGGCATTAAGTGGATTGCCAGCCGGCGCCACCTACAGTTTTTCGCCGGCCACGATTGCGGCTGGTGCCGGCGCCACCACGATGACGTTGACCGTCGATATCCCGCAGACTCAGGCCAGCGCGCAGTCTCTGACGCCCCATCCCGGTGCGCAGGTTGCGGTAAATCACCGCGGCGGTTCCGTCAGCGGCAAGGCAGGAAGCCTTTCTGGCAGGCTGGGGCCGTTCTCGCTGGCGCTGGTATTGTTGCCATTTGCAGGCCGCCTGCGCCGCGCCGGAAAGCGACTGGGGCGGATACTGTGCCTGTTGCTGCTGCTGACAGCCGGCATAGGCGCTGCAACCGGGATCGCCGCGTGCGGCGGCAGCTCCGCGAGCGGCTTGTTCGCGCAGCCGCAGCAGAGTTACACCATCACAATAACCGGAGCCTCGGGCGCCCTTTCGCACTCCGCCACAGTCACCCTCATCATTGAGTAACAAGGAGTCGGATGAGCCTTGAACCAGGTGGAGTACGTAAGGTCTGCGCCGCATGACAACGGCTCCAATGATCAAAACGACACGCGGTTTTCATTCGGCTTCGAATACCATATGAGCGCAAGCATCCCGCCTCCTCCTCCCGAAGTTGCACCCTAAAGTGCCCCGGAAGGCTGTGGCGTCAACAAGAGCAGATGTATCGGTACACCCTTGCTGCGAGCGGAGCAAACGATTTGTCCTCGATCGTTGATACTGAACGCATTCAACAAAACCCAGGGCGATCCCTTCGCCAGGCGCATATTCAGGTCGGTCATCCGACCGTCCCGCCACAGGAACGCATGCCCTCTGCGGGAGTCGATATTCGATCTTCCGACAACGTCGCCATGATTGTTTATCCCGGACGCCTCGCTTGGATCGCTTCCTAATGTGCCAAGGTCCTGCATCGCGCTGTTAGAATACAAAAACGCATGCACCCCATCGGGAGTATCCCCGAAGCCCGCAATCTGTCCTAGGTCATTAATCGTCCTCGCGCTACTGGTGACTCCATGGGGCAAAGTCCCGAGATCCTTGATCTTCCTGTGCCTCCATAAAACGGCATGGTTCGATTTTCCATCAATGTCAGCCACGCCTGCAATCATGCCGCTATTGTTGATGGCGTAGGCCGAACTCGATTTGCCGGATGGAAGCGTGCCCAGGTCGGAAACTCCGGAGCCCGAAGTCACAAACGCGTGGCGTGCGCCGTCGATGGCACTCGCGGTGCCGACCGCAGTTGCTTTGTCGTTCAAACCCAGGATCCGGCTGTCTCGCCCACCTAATCCGGGAATTCTCCGAATGTTCCCACCATGCCGGATGAAGCCTTGTGTGGTCGACAGGCTGTCGACAGGATTGTTGCTTGTGTTCATCCAACCGCCAATATCACCGTGCAGATTGATCGCTCGCGCGATGGTGTTCGGATAGCCCGGTACGTCTTCGACCACCGTGGTTTGTCCGCCGCGCCAAATTGTTGCATGCACAGTGCCGTCCGACTTCTTGGTCCAGTAGGCTACAGTGCCATCGTTGCTCAAGGACACATTCACATCGTCGGCAACTCGGGCAAACTCGCCGAGATCTTCGATTTTGTAGCTGGCGGTAACCGATGATGACGTTGTAGCCGATTTGTTCTCTGACTGTGCCCATGCCGGCTCGAGCTGAGCAACAGCGAATGTGATGCAAATCCCTAGAATTATAAAAATGCAAGATAGGGACCGGCGCGCAGTAAAGTCGGAGGTTTGGGAATTAAGGGGCGGAAGGGGCAGGGCGACTAGCATGTACAAGATGATAATTCAATGCTGCAGAACGAGCGTTTTCAGCCCGCCTGGACTCAACCCGAGCCCGGAATACGGAGTAGAAGATGATAGAAGCTGTCGAAAAGGCCAGGGCACTTGAGACCCGGGTTTCCATTGCGGTGTGTGAACGAAATTATGGATAGCGAATCGTCCTGCTCTTCTTTCGCAAACGCGGGCATTTTCAGGGCAAACGTTCTATGGGCTTTCGCAATCTGCCTCACGGCTGATAGGATTCCAATAAACGGGTGCCGAAAAACCAGATTCCGGGTGAAGACGCACGGTGTGCTTCTTTGTGCGCAAGCACAAGGTGCTTGGTCGCATTCACAGTGACTTCTT
>JBELAI010000090.1:0-20131 GCA_049508975.1 Occallatibacter sp.
CCAGCACGACGATGGCGGCTGGGGCTGGTGGCCCGACGACCAGAGCCGCGTCTTCATGACCGCCTACGTGGTCAGCGGCCTCGGTCAGGCCAAGGAAGCCGGTTTCACAGTGGATGACAGCCGTCTCAACCGCAGTCGCTCTTGGCTTGAATCCACGGTAATAGCGCACCCCGACATGATTCCCGACCTGCGAGCGTACGCAGTCTATGCGCTGGCTACCACAGGCGCGGCACCCAAAGCTGCGCTGGAAAAAGTGTGGGAAAACCGCGGCAAGGTCAGCGATGAAGGCTTGGCGCTGACTGGACTCGCGCTCCACGCTGCCTCAGACCCACGCGCCAGGCAAGTTGCCGACATCCTCGAAAAGAAAGCCAAGACCACCGGCAATGATGCCTATTGGTCTGGTAACTACGACGAACTCCTCGATTATTGGGGTGATACCACGCCGGAAACAACTGCTTTCGCGTTGAAGCTTCTCACGCTCGAAGACAAGAGCAGTGGGCTTTTGACCAAAGCTGCGGTCTGGCTGGCTGGGAACGACAACGGAGGATTCTGGGAGTCGACCAAGCAGACGTCCATGGTCATCCAGGGACTTACAGACTATCTCTCACTAAGCGGCGAGTTAGCCAACACCTCCGATGTCGAAGTGCTCGTCAACGGCACCAGCGTAGGGAAGCGCCACTTCGGGGCGGGCGATGGCTTTGCGCTTCCTTGGAAGCTCATTGTCCCTGCGGCACAGTCCGGCAACGGGGGCCAGGTTACTATCCGCAAAACCGGCAACGGCCTTACTTACTGGTCCACCGAAACCGCCTGGTATTCAGCGGATAAGAAGCTGTTCCAGCAGGAGAAACTCGCGCTCAATATCACGCGCGACTATTACGTGCTGCAGAAGAATCAGCCCAAACCCACTGACCCAATCACCTACGACCTGGTCCCGCTCAACGGCCCTGTCCATGTCGGCGACATCATCGCCGTGAAACTCGCTGTGAATGGAACTGACTGGAAGTATCTGCTGGCCGAGGACCCCATTCCATCGGGGGCGGAATTCCTCGACCACCCCGAACTCTACACGCTTAACAACAAGCCGGATTGGTGGGCAGACTGGTTCACGCGCAAGGAGTACCACGATGATCGCGCGGCGTTCTTCAACACCGACTTCAGCAAGCGCCGCGAGTATGTTTACCTGTTGAAGGTCGTCAACCCCGGCAAGTTCGCCATCAGCCCGGCGCAGGCAGGGCCCATGTATCAGCCAGGCATTGAAGCAACAACCGACCCGGCAACTCTGGAGGTGCAGCCGTGAGAAATCTTAAAGACCTGTTCCATCGTTTGCGCCTCGGCTGGGTTTGGGTTGCGCTGCAATTTGTTTTAACGCTAATTCTGATCCTCGTCGGCCTGGCATGGACCCGCCTTCCAGACAAGCACATCTGGCAAGTCGCGCTTAGTCTGCTCGTCCCATTGATCCTGATCATTTGCGCGCTTGAGTTACAAGCCGGCACGGTGCGCAAACTCGCCGACGACGACGGCAAGCGCGTCAAACTCGTCTGGGGCGCGATAACTCTGCTTGTCTGGATCGCCGTGGGTGCAGCTATGTGGGCGCTGCTCGACTGGTTCGACGACCAGATTCCGCTGCTCGCAGGCTACTTGAATTCCAAGAGCTCGGCCCACGCCCGGGCCACCATGTTTACCTACGAGCACATTCAGCGCTGGCTCACTGGTTTTGAGTGGGTGATTCGCTGGATCATTGTTCCGGCCAAGCTTATTCCTTACGCTGCCGCCTCAACACAATGGGGCTGGCGTCTCCCCTGGCGCAGAGTTATCAAGTTCCTGTTCAATTTGCGCTGGTGGCTAGGTGTAGTAATTGCGGCGCTGCTCGGTGTCTGGCTCCCTAGTCATTTCTTCAACACGATGCCCAAGGGCTCCGTAGCTGCGCAAGAGTGGGCAGTTATCTGGAAGCTTATCGCGACTTACGTGTTGGCGGTGGGCAGTTGGGTGCTGCTGCTGAGTTGGTGGGCCACGCTGTTCAGCAAGCATCTATCAACGCCACCTACAGAAGAAGTGCTGGTGCCAGCGCCTGTCTTAGCTGGGCCGCCCAACCGCAGCCTCAGAGCAAGAGCAGAGGTTCCACCGCCAGACGACACTCCAGCGTAGGTCGTGTTTGAAATGTTCGTACCCAGAAAGGACATGTCATCCTGGTCGATGCAGTTCGGTGCGCTCAGCTTTCGACGCAAGCCGTGCCAGTGGTTCAAACAGGCAACAATCCGTAGAATAGGTATGTAAGCCTGTTTCCCCAACCAGATGGCATTTACCGAACAATACGATGTAGTCGTAGTCGGCGCCGGTCACGCGGGCTGCGAAGCCGCTATGGCCGCGGCGCGCATGGGCCTCAAGACCGCCCTGATCACCATGAACCTCGACCTGATTGCGCAGATGAGCTGCAACCCGGCTATCGGCGGCGTGGCCAAGGGACACCTGGTGCGCGAGGTCGACGCTCTCGGCGGCATCATGGGTGAAGTTGCCGATGCCGTGGGTATTCAGTTCCGTCTGCTCAACACTTCCCGCGGCCCCGCAGTTTGGAGTCCCCGCGCCCAATGCGACAAGCAGCTTTATCGGGTGAAGATGCGTGAAGTGCTGGAGGCGCAGCCCGGACTCCACATCCGCCAGGCCGAGGTCGTCAACCTCGTGTTAGAAACAGGGAATGGGGAACAGGGAATAGGGAATAGTCCCCGCCGCCGTGTGCTCGGCCTCAAGCTGCGGGATGGCCGCAATCTGCTGGCCGGCGCCACCATCATCACTACCGGCACTTTCCTCAATGGCCTCATCCACTGCGGCGAAGAGCGCTATCCCGCCGGGCGCAGCGGCGAGCCAGCTTCTGTTTTGCTCGGCGAAGCTCTACGCGCGCTGGGGCTGCGCACATGCAGACTGAAAACAGGCACGCCGCCGCGGCTCGATGGCCGGACGATTCACTGGGGCGCCTTCGAAGAGCAGCCCGGCGATGCGGATCCTACACCTTTCAGTTTCCGAACGAAGAAAATCGTCCAGCCCCAAATCAGCTGCCACATCGCCTTCACTACGCCGGAAACTTTGCGAATTATCCGCGAAAACGTGGGTCGTTCGGCAATGTATTCCGGGCAGATCGAAGGCATCGGTCCGCGCTATTGTCCTTCGATCGAAGACAAGATCGTCAAGTTCCCTGACAAGACACAGCACCAGTTTTTCCTTGAACCGGAAGGTCTGAATACGCACGAGGTCTACATCAACGGCATGTCCACCTCGCTTCCGATGGAGGTGCAATTTCAGATCGTCCGATCGATTCCCGGACTCGATGATGCAGAGATGCTGCGCCCCGGCTACGCGATCGAATACGACTCAGTCGACGCAACTGAACTCGACCGGACCCTGCGTGTGAAAAGCATGGACGGACTTTACCTCGCAGGGCAGATCAATGGAACCAGTGGCTATGAGGAAGCCGCATGTCAGGGCATTATGGCCGGCATCAACGCCGCGCTGTGGCTCAAAGGCGAGCCGGCATTCACCATGGACCGGACGGAAGGATATACGGGAATTCTCGTCGACGACCTCATTTCTAAAGGGACGAACGAGCCGTACAGGATGTTCACGTCGCGCGCCGAGTTCCGCCTTCATCTGCGCATCGATAACGCCGATCGCCGTCTCACTCCGTACGGCCGCCGCCTCGGCCTCATCAACGATGAAGCCTGGGTCGAGTACGAGCAGAAGCAGGCGCGCATGGCTGTACTCAGCAAGCTTCTCACCACGGGAAAAGCCGATGTCGCGCGCCTCGCCTCGGCAGGATTCGCCGACCTCCCGGCAACCGCTGGGCTCACCTGGGCGCAACTGCTCAAGCGCCCCGAAGTCACCATTGAGCCTGTGCTGGGAGCGATGCGCGAAACCCTTGCGCAGGAGCCTTTGCTCGCGGATTTGTCGGCCGCACTGGCGCTTAACCCGGACCAGAATGTGAAGGGATTGCCTGCCGTGTTCCGCAATGAAGCGCGCGCGGTGGAAACTGAAATCAAGTTCGCCGGCTATCTGGAGCAGCAGAAGAAGTCCATAGAGAAATTAAAAGCCGCAGAGGGTGTCACCATCCCCGATTGGATCGAATACAGCACCATCAGCGGTCTTTCCCGCGAGATGCGCGAGACTCTGGAGCGCGTTCGCCCCATCACCATCGGGCAGGCCAGCCGGCTCCCCGGCGTCACTCCAGCCGCGCTGTCGCTGGTCCACGTTTCGATTCGTGTACAGGGCGCAAAGCGGCTGGCAAGCTAAACACCTCTTTGCGGCACGTGATGCTGTGATTTACATTTTGGTATGCGATCGCATCCCCTCAAAGCTCTCGTTGCGCTGTTGTCGCTAGCGACCACACTAGCCATTGCGCAAAATCCACCACATCCCGCTCGCGCCCGCGACCTCGGCGTACCTTTCGACGGAACCCCCGGCCCGCTCAACGCGATTACCGACGTAGCGGGAGTTACGGTGGGGGCAACCACGCTGATTCGCGGCGACGGCGCTTTGAAAGCTGGGGAAGGCCCGGTACGTACAGGCGTAACGGTCATCCTGCCCCGCGGCGCCAAGAGCAACGATCCGGTCTATGCCGGCTGGTTCAGCCTCAACGGGAACGGCGAGATGACCGGCACCACCTGGGTCGAGGAGTCGGGTTTCCTTGAAGGCCCCGTTGCTCTCACCAATACACACAGTGTGGGCACCGTGCGCGACTCCATGATTGCCTGGGGCCTGAAGCACGATGCGCTGAGGCAGCCGTGGTCATTGCCGGTGGTGGCGGAGACCTGGGACGGGTGGCTCAATGACATCAACGGATTCCATGTAAAGCCCAACGATGTGTTTACCGCATTGGACAGCGCCAGGTCAGGCCCAGTGGCTGAGGGCAATATCGGCGGTGGGACCGGCATGGTTTGCTACGGTTTCAAAGGCGGCACGGGAACGGCTTCGCGTGTGCTGAGCGCTCAGGAAGGCGGCTATACAGTCGGCGTCCTGGTTCAGTGCAATTGTGGACGGCGACCCCAGTTGACCATCGCCGGCGTTCAGGTGGGCAAGGAGATTCCGCAGGGCGCACCTTACGCAGAGGTCACCATGCCCGCATCGCCATCTTCACCACTTCCTTCTCTTTTGCCGCCGGGCAGCGAAATGCAGGGCGATGTTGGGTCCATCATCATTGTCATTGCTACCGATGCGCCGCTGCTTCCACACCAGCTCAAGCGCCTGGCACGCCGAGCTGCGCTGGGCCTGGCACGCACTGGGTCCACATCGGGAAATGGCTCCGGAGATATCTTCATCGCTTTCTCAACTGCGAATCCCCATGCGGATGCCGAGCCGGGACCCAACACGGTAAAGGTAGTTTCGAACGAACGGATCAGTCCGCTCTTCTCCGCTACAGTCGAGGCAACCGAGGAAGCAATTGTGAATGCGATGGTCGGCGCGAAGACCATGACCGGCATCGACGGGCACACCGCGAATGCCCTGCCTCACGACGGACTCAAAGAGGTTCTGAAGAAATACCAGCGTTGAGCGGAAACCTATATTTGGATGCACCGGAAGGACCTACTGCTGTGGTCCCTGCGGTCCCTTGTCGCTCTTCGAGAACAGCGGGATATGGAAGGGAAGCTCGGCATTGGACTGCTTCTTCTGCTTGGCATTCGAGTCCTCGCGGAGCACCGTACGCTGCGAGTTGATGCACAGCCAACTTCCGTGCGAGCGCTCGAACACATGCGTGAAGATGCCCTTTTCGTTAACCTCCGCGGAAGCCGCCTTGTGGTGCAGGGTATACGTTCCATTGGCCACAGCGATATCTCCCAGCATGCGCACCGTGATTACCCTTTGCTCCAGATGGATCGTCTTATCCTCACCCGTGATTACAAAGGCCACCTGTTGATTGCGCGTGGTGATGTCGCCGGAAGCGGAAACATCCACAAACAAGGGCGATAGAACCAGTTCCAAAGCATACTGGTCGCGATCGTTGACCGAGGTCGCCCAGGAATCCTCAATCTTCTGGAACTCCCGTATTTCCGGGCTCTCCGAAGTGGTGACGTTGACGGGGGTCGGCGTTACCGCGGCAGCCGGGGTCTGGGCAATTGCAACGCAGGAAATGAGAAGGAGAGCAGAAAAGCAAGCAAAAAAACGGGTCATACGCAGCATGAACTCCCACCTGAACAGTCTTTCATGGTTGGTTATCAGTTTTGAATCGGAACAGCACAACGCACTGCCAACCAAGAACTGCCAGCTTACATGATAGCTGTTGGACTCGGGCGCAGGGGCAACGCGAGCGGTAAAAAGGGCAATCGGCTTTCGGTTCAAGCGCTCGAAAAGGGTGATGCTGTTGCTATACCAGCGTTTGCAGCCGCTCCGGGTGGTGAACGGTCACCAGCGAATCCTCAATGGAAATCCAGCCCTCCTTGCGGAACTGGCCCAGCGTGCGGGTCACAGTTTCGCGCGTAGTGCAGGTCATCGAGGCCATCTCTTCGTGCGTCAACAGCAGAGGAAAGCGGAAGGCCCCCTCTGGCGTGTGCTCTCCGATCTGGTGCGACAGCTCCAGCAGCAACCGTCCCAGGCGCGCCGCCACGGTCTCCGCCAGTGCGATTCGGCAGGCGTCCTGCAGGGCAAACCGGTATTCCTGGCAGATGCATTGAACCGCGCGCATCTGCGCTTCCTTGTGCGTGCGCAGAAAGCCCAGGAATCGGTCTCGCTCTACGGGCCGCAGTTGTGCACTGGTCAACGATTCGGCTGAGACTTCGTAAACGCCATGAGAAAGCACCGCGTACAACCCGAGCATAGAACCAGGGCCGGCGATGCGGACAATCATTTGCTTCTCTTCGATGCGCCCTGCGGTCAGCTTCAGATAACCGCCGCATATCATATAGAGGCAGCGTGCATCCTCGCCCTGGTGGAACAGCGAAGCCTGCGCGGGAAGGCTGATAGTGCTGGTGGCCAACTCCAGATCGGCCAGGACCGAACTGCCCAGAGAGCAGAACCAGCCTGGGCGCCGATTGGCACAGGCCGCGCACCCTGCCGGAACCTGGCGGGTAAAATGCTTCTGGCGAACCTGTGAATCCATCGTGATCCCTACGCTTGTCATGGGTCGTGCCCCTTCCCGACCTCGATCGAGCTGTTTCGCCTCCCCAAACATGCGCGCCCGTAAGAGTTGCGCACAAGGCGAAATGTAAAAAGCTTTCCCTGAAAAGACTTTTGCTCCACCACAGTTTGCCGGAGAGGTAATCCCATTGGATGTGATGGACCTCACGTCCCTGAGAGGAGCACGGATCGCTGGTTCGCAGTCGATTGCCGATTGCAGTCGCGGCAAAGACGAGAGCCAGCAGGTGCCGAAAGACAGTGGCTAAGAAATTGGCGGCCTGTGTGGCTTCGCCAATCCCAGCTTCGCCTTATTTCTGAATCGATCACACATTGGTCGCGCCCTACGCGCTGTGCGCCAGGTCACGTTTCTCACTGGCTGAAGTCGCGAGCCGTGAACACTTTCGTACCCTTTCTCTCCAAAATGTGCGGTCTTATACAGTTCCATTCCCGTTTTGGTGTTTCAATCCGGAGCGAGTCTCTCCAACCTTTTGGTGGCCAGAGCTTCGCGGTTAACTCCATATGGATCAGGAGGATCGTCGGCTAGTGGCGAGCGCTCGTGTTTCCGGATTCGGGAATTCCATGGACTTGGGGACAGGTAACACAACCCGGAAAACTAATTCGCTACCTGGTGTGATTAACGTCACGGCTTGACATCCTGATGAGGCCGTAATCTTCAAGCACGAAGTGAGGCTCCCCACAAGGAACCGCTTCGGCAACAGCCTGTTCAATAAGCCGGCCTTTCACGAGGCGTTTTCGTTCGAGGATTTGCTCATGGGTTCGGCGGGTTTGGTGGTACAGCGGATTCAACAAGATGCAGCAAGAGCATCGAAGGCGGTATTTCTTATGCATAGCGGTGGGCCTTTAACGCAATTGTCGTTTGGTGCGGCTCCGGGGAAGTTGCCGGGACTGCGAGCTTGTTTGGTTGTGATATTTGGCGCGTGCATCCTGTGCGCCACTGCTCTGGCTGCTCCAGCGACCAAGGCCGACCCGACCGCAAGGCCGGCCACGGCGCAGGCCAAGGATACGGCCGCCGGCACATATGTAGGAGGCGAGGTCTGCGCGACCTGTCACGAAGAGGTGTCCAAAAAATTCGCCGGCAACCCGCACACCAAGCTCGCGGCGCAGCACGGCGCGGCCGGCGTGAACTGCGAAGGCTGCCACGGCCCGGGCGGAGCCCACGTTGAGGGCGGCGGGGATATCACCAAGATCTTCAATCCCGCAAAGCACTCTGCCAAAGAGGTTGATGAAACCTGCTTGAAGTGCCATGCGGCAGCGCATCCCAACTTCGATCGTTCTCCTCATGCCAAGGCTAACGTGGGCTGCACCAGTTGCCACGATATCCACGGCAGCAAGGAAGAGGCGCTGCTCAAGGCGCCCCAGCCGACGCTCTGCTTCCAGTGCCACGGCGAAACCAAGGCGGCATTCAACATGCCGTTCCACCACAAGATTAACGAGGGCCTGATCAAGTGCTCCGATTGCCATGACCCGCACGGCACCTTCGGAAACAACAACCTGAAGTCCACGGCCGATCAGAATGCGATCTGCACCAAGTGTCACACGGAGACGCGCGGGCCATTCGTATACGAGCATGCCGCCGTCAAGGCGGAGGGATGCATGTCATGCCACACGCCTCACGGTTCTCAGAATGCCCGGTTGCTGAACATGCCGAGTATCAACACTTTGTGCAACCAGTGCCATAGCCCGGTAGCGGCCGACACGGTTCATGGGATGGCCAATGCATCGGCGGAGATAGCGCCATGCACCAGCTGCCACACCTTTATCCATGGGTCCAACATTAATCCGGCGTTCCTCAGGTAGGAGTCGCGAATCTGCGCCTCGCCCTCCAGTCCACTCGGACGGCGCGGCCCAGATCCCGTACCGGTCGGGCACGCGCGTTCACGGGTTCGATGTCAGCAATCATTGGTTTTTTGAAGTGAGGCTTTATATGAACAAGATCGGCTGTTTTACCCGGCTGTCCAAGCAACAGCCTTCTCTCGCAATCGTCCTGCGCATCGCGGGGAGTATTGGAGTCGCCATTCTATTGATGACGGCGAACATCGCCCCAGCCCAGAATCCAACGCCCGCCGCTCCGCTTCCGGTGCCGGAGACACAGATTTCTGCGCCGGACGGGTATTCGATCCACCAGAGCGTCGACCTGGGTGGGCGCATAACCAACACCGCGGGCAGCGCAGCAATGTACGACACGCTGGTCAATCTGCAGTCGGGGCCGCGCGTGCTTGGCGAGACCTTTGAGATGCATGCGCTGCCGGGCAGAAAAAATACCCTCGTCGATTCCATCAGCGCCTTCGGCACCGGGTTCGGCGGCGATCCCAACAGCTTCTCCAAGCTGGATTTTTCCAAGGGAAAGGCTTACGAGTTTTCGGGAATGTTCCGCCGCGACCGCCAGTACTTCGACTACGACCTGCTGGGCAATCCCAATATTCCAAGCGGACAGTCGATTACGGACCCGACCACAAATGTTTCGGTTCCGTGGTCGCAGGTTAACCAGTCGCCGTTCATGTTCAACACCGTGCGGCGCATGACCGACACCAATCTCACCATTCTGCCGCTCTCGAAAGTCACCTTCCGCTTCGGGTATTCGCAGAATATCTTTCAGGGGCCGAGTTTGAGCCCGAGCGGTTTCTGGGAGGTCACCTCGCCGGTTGTCTTCATTTACGACACTGTGCTCGCCGAGTACCAGCGCAACAGCACGGACGACTTCACTGGCGGAATCGACTGGAAACCCGTTCAGGGCACCAAGCTGACCTTTGAGGAGCAGGTTGACCACTACAAAGGGGACTCCTACTTCACCATGTCTCCCAACGCTTACAACGTGCAGGAAGCGGATGGAACCAAAGCGGCGCTTCTTGCCAGCTACGATACCCTGACGGCTCCCACCGCCGCCAGTCTCTGCAACGCGGGGGCCTTAGGCGGTTTCCCATATCTGTCGGCAAACTCCAACGGCGGCCTGCCGATCGTGAATGCCGCCTGCTCTGTGATGACCAGTTATCAGCGCACTCAACCCACGCGCATCCTCTACCCGACGGAGATCTTCCGGCTGCAAAGCTCGAGCATCAAGAACATCTCGATGAATGGCAACGTTCGCTATACGAGCGCGAACATGAACCTCGCGAATTACTACGAGAACTTCCAGGGGTTGACTCTGCCCGGCAAGAGCGGTGCAATGCGTTCGCTTACTTACGCCGGCAACGCCAACGCGAAGCGGAAAGTGACAGCCGCCGATTACGGCATTGACTGGCAGGCGACCAAGACGTTCAGCCTGGACGACCAAGTAAATTTCTCCAACGTACAGCAACCGGGAACTGCCAACATCACCACTTCATCGGCCCTGCTCACGCCGGCGGTTCCGGCCGACGAGACCATTACCTACCCCGGCGCTCTGACCACGGTCACTGCCGGTGGAGTTCCGGGCAACCCCACTGTGGGTACGCCGGCCCTGGGTTACTTCGGCCAGCGGTTCCTGACCAACAACCTGACGGCATCGTGGGATGTTTCGGCACGCGCCACCCTTTCGTTGACCTATCGCTACGAAAACCACGTGATTGCCCAGGGCAGCCCTCACAATGTTCCCCTGCCCGTGGCAGTGACATTCCCGCCCAACGGAACCGTGACCATCAACCAGAACGGTGGAATCTTTACCGCTGCTGTGCGTCCCACCGCCAATTGGGATCTGAACGGATCGGCCGAACTGCTCTACAGCGACAATGTGTTCACTCCGCTCGGTGCGCGGCAAACGCAGCATTACAGGGTGCACACAAAGTTCAGGCCCAAGCCCTGGGCGACGGTTTCGGGTGCCTATAGCGACCTGGAGCGGCACAACAACACCAACAACACAGGCACGGCGTCCATCGCGGGCCCGATCGGTCACGTCGATTACAGCCGGGTTCTGGGTGCGGGTGCGGTGCTATCGCCAAACGAGCACTATGGGTTCGATTTCGACTACGTCTATAGCGACGTTTATACGTCGACCAACACCTGCTATGACGGCGCCGCCAGCGCCACACTGCCTGGCGCCGCGACGGTAAGCGGAACAGCATGCCCTGGCGCGACCGTCAGGGGGGCGACCTACTATGAGTTCGGGCCGGTCAAGGACTTCATGCATGCTCCTACGCAATCCGGGTCGGTGGCCTTCACCC
Source organism: Occallatibacter sp. (assembly GCA_049508975.1). Taxonomy (GTDB): domain Bacteria; phylum Acidobacteriota; class Terriglobia; order Terriglobales; family Acidobacteriaceae; genus Telmatobacter. Next base: position 11,253 of record JBELAI010000090.1, read on the forward strand.
TGTCGCCGGTCAAAACCTTCAAATCCAACATCGGCTACAACATTAACTCTGTGAATGGCAGCCGCTTCTACAACGATCCTCGCGACGTCGCGGGCTCCCTGGTGTCCACATATCAGTCTCCTTTCGTGAATGTTGCGTGGACCCTTCGTCCCGGATTGACGTGGAAGGCTGAGTACAACTTCTACGGCTACGGCGAAGGCGGTCCTTCCGGCGCACAGCTGTGCAGCACAACGAACCCCACACCCTCGGCTCCTGTTACGCCCGTCGCATGCTCTTCACTGCCTGAACAGACCGGCATGAACATATCGCCTGCCGGGGAGACTGCTCCGCGGAACTTTCATGCCAACAATGTGACGCTGGGAGTGCATTACGAGTTCTGATCAAAACCGCTGTCCCGCTTGAGATGAATTGACTGGACCGGATTCGGAGGCTAAACCGATTCAGCTCTTCCTTTCAAGCCGGGGTGGTACCGCCGGAGGAAGTTGAAAGCCTTTCCGGCGCAACCGCCGCGGACGTATTCCGCAAGTTTCTGAAGCAGGAAACTGCAGTAGTGGCAGGGCACAGCGAGACCTAGGTTGTGCTGTTCCCGCTAGAACGAATGTATCGTGCCGGCGCCCCAAGGATTTCGCCTCCTGGGGCCCCGGTTTTTGAATGAACCCAACCGGCAGGACTGCCTTGTGCATCCTCGCTTTCAAAACAAAAAGGAGAAACACAATGATGAAGTCGATCAAATCCCAGGTCGTCCTGGCCGTCGTGATCAGCATGGCCAGCGCAGTAGGCTTCGCCCAGGAGGCTGACTATAAAGCCAAATGTGCAACCTGTCACGGCGCAACCGGCACGCCCAGCGCGGGCATGGCCAAGATGATGGGTATCAAGGCCTCCAGCGATCCGGCCATTCAGGCCCTCAGCGTCGACCAGATCAGCGCGGCCGTCAAGGACGGCAAGGGCAAGATGAAGCCGATTGCAGGTCTTACCGACGCTCAGATCAAGGCAGTTGCGGCATATTACAAGGGTCTCAAGTAACCGGTACAATTGGCGCGGAAGCAGCGCCAGGCCCGCCTGGAGCGAAACCCCGACCGGCGTGACCGCAGCGGCATTGACGCGGATTGATCTCTCACCGAAATCAATTCGCGTCAATGCCGATGCGAGGTCGACCGTTCGAGGTTTCGCTCTGTGTGGCGCCACATTCAATACAATTTGGGGGACAAGGTGCCACTGTTTCAAAAATTCCGCGAAAACTGGGTAAGGCCGGCCCTCTTCTTCGGCAACAACCCAATCAGCCTCGCCGGCGGCGCCATCACCAGCGCATCCGGCGTCACCATGATCGGTTATTGGCTGGTGGAGCTGTTGGGCCGCCCCAATGACAATCCTTACCTCGGCATCATCTTCTTTCTGCTACTGCCAGGCCTGTTCATTGCCGGGTTGATCCTCATCCCGATTGGCATATTCATACGCCACAGGAAGCTGCAGAAGGCCGGCCTGATCCCGGTTCAATTCCCAAAGATCGATCTCAACGACCGCATATTCCGGCACGGCCTGGATATCGTGCTGGTGGCCACCATCGTCAACCTGCTCGTCGTGGCCGTGGCCAGTTATCGAGGCGCCGCTTATATGGATTCACCGCAGTTCTGCGGCCAATCCTGCCATGTAATGCATCCGGAGTATACGGCCTATAAGATATCCGCGCACTCCCATGTGGACTGCGTTGCCTGCCACATCGGCTCCGGCGCCAAGTCGTACTTTGAAGCCAAGGTCAATGGCACAAAGCAGCTGGTCGAGGTCAGCCTCAATCGCTATCCCACGCCGATCGAGTCACCGGTACAGAGTCTGCGTCCGGCACGCGATATCTGCGAAGGCTGCCATACGCCCGCCCGGTTTATCGGCGAAAAGCTGCTCGTCAAATCGACCTTTGCGGACGACGAGAAGAACACCGAGACGCAGACAGTCGTCGTGCTGCATCTTGGCGGGAGCGATTCGCTCTCGCATCTCACAGGCATTCACGGCGTTCACCTGGGCCACATTGAATACGTAGCTACCGATCCTACTCGCACTACAATTCCCTGGGTCCAGAAGCGCAACCCAGATGGATCGGAGACCGTGTTTGCCACGGCCGATGCCGGCGGCGGCGTTCCCAAGGGCGAGCGGCGCGTGATGGATTGCATCGACTGCCACAACCGCGCGGCGCACACGTTCGTCACTGCTGAGGACGCCATCAATCGCGCCATGGCCGAGGGAGCCATCAGTCCCGAATTGCCCTGGGTCCACAAAGAAGGCCTCGAATTGCTCAAGGGCAACTATCAGTCGGAAGAAGAGGCAAGCCAGAAGATTCCGGCGCAGCTGCAAGCTTTCTACAGCAGCCAGCATCCCGAGGTCATGGCGAGCAAGGCGCCCCAGGTCAAAGCCGCCTCCGATGAATTGATCACTCTTTATAGCCAGAATGTATTCCCCTACATGAAGGTGACCTGGGGAACTCATCCCAACCACATCGGCCACATGAACTATCCCGGTTGTTTCCGTTGCCACGACGGCAGCCACGCATCCAAGGATGGGACCAGTATCACCCAGGATTGCGCAGCCTGCCATAACCTGCTGGCTGTGGATGAGTCCAAGCCCAAGGTTCTCGCCGACCTTGGCATTCAATAAGGCGCAAATTCTAAGGCCACAGCCCCGGTTCGGCATCCCCGAACTGGAGCTGCCGGCTTTTGGCCGCTGCTTTCTCGTTCAACATGCCCAACCAACCGACCCACCGCAGGGGGGAGCATGGTAGGCTGGCTACGCAACTGCCAGGAGCCGAATCCTTCATGCATTCCAGCCAACCCGTGCAATTCAATCTTGTCGCCGCCGCTCACGCTTCCATGATCGAGCACGGCTTCCAGCCCGAGTTTCCAGCCGGCTCTGATCCGCAGCTGGCCGCAATTAAAGCTCATCCCGAGGCACCCGCCGTTCCCGGCGCGCAGGACCTGCGCAGCTTGCTCTGGTCGTCGATTGACAACGACACCTCCAAAGACCTCGACCAGATCGAGTGGGCCGAGCAGTTAGCGGAAGGCCGCATCCGCGTCCTCATAGGCGTCGCTGACGTCGATGCCCGCGTAGGACAGGGCACGGTACTTGACGGCCACGCCAAAAGCGAAACAACCTCCGTCTATACCGGAGTAAAGGTCTTTCCCATGCTCCCAGTCGAGCTCTCTGAGGGGATCACTTCTCTTAATGAGAATGAAGACCGTATTGCCCATGTCATTGATTTCTCAGTAGATGCATCGGGCGCAGTCTCTGACGGCAAGGTCTACGCCGCGCTCGTTCACAACCGCGCCCAGCTTGCCTACAATGCTGTTGGCGCATGGCTTGAGGGCAAAGGCCCCGCGCCCGCCAAGGTTGCCGCCAACTCGGACCTGGCCGCGCAGCTCAAGCTGCAGGACGCAGCCGCCCAGCGCATGGTTGGCGGCCGTTTCCAGCACGGAGCGCTCGATCTTGAAACCATTGAGACTCGCCCTCTGATGCAGGCGGAAAAAGCGGTCGAAATTGTGAGCCTGGTGAAAAACCGTGCAACGTCCCTGATTGAGGAATTCATGGTAGCCGCGAACGGCGTAGTCGCCCGCTCCTTCGAGGATGCCGGTATCGCCTCCATCCGCCGTATCGTTCGCGTCCCGAAGCGTTGGGACCGCATCGTCGAAATCGCCCAGGGAATGGGCACAACCCTGCCCGCCGAGCCGGATTCCAAGGCCCTCAACGACTTCCTCCTCGCCCAGAAGCGGAAAGATCCGGACCATTTTCCCGATCTATCGCTCACCGTCATCAAATTGATGGGGCCTGGCGAATATGTGCTGGTAAAGCCCAACGAGCCCTCCCCTGGCCATTTCGGGCTTGCCGTGCAGGACTATACCCACTCCACCGCCCCCAACCGCCGCTTCCCCGACGTCGTGACGCAGCGGCTGGTGAAGGCGCTGCTAGCGCACAAGCCGCAACCGTATTCCGAAGACGATCTCAATGCTATCGCCACGCATTGCACACTGATGGAGGACAATGCCCGCAAAGTGGAGCGCGATATGCAGAAGCGCATTGCCGCGGTTGTGCTCCACCCCCGCATCGGCCAAAGCTTCCCCGCCATCGTCACCGGCGTCAACAAGTACGGCACCTTCGTCCGTACCCTCAATCCGAATGTAGACGGCATGGTGGTGCAGGGCGGCAAGGGCCTCGATGTAGGCGACAAAGTCACCGCCAAGCTGATTTCAACCGACCCGCAGCGAGGCTTTATCGACTTCGCGGTGTAGGAACACCCAGCGAATTCTCGAAAAATAGGACCGGCCAGTTGGAATTCTTGTGTCGTCGGAGCGCTCAATCACGTCTAACGAACAGGATAAGCAATGCTCTATCAAATCTGGCGCCGCTGAGCGAACTCAACGGTAACTCACTGGTGGGGTTGGTTTATCCTTAGGGATGTGCTTCCGCGATTCGAAACTGGTGATGAGGCCGGCAGAATCGGCCCCGATATGCCTCCTTGGGGCAGATTGGCGGCGTGGGCGCAGAATCCAGAACTGGTGAATGATGCGTCTAGTTTTTCGTCCTGTATGTGCAACATTTTTGTCGTGTATCGCTCTTTTGGCGTTGCCTCGTTCCCTTTTCTCACAACAGCAAATACCGGGTTTTGAATTGACAGCCTCCGCGGACCTGCCACAGGCTCCCAGTCCGCAGAGCACGCAGCCCGCAGATTCGCCTCAAAATCAGCAGACCCCGCCCCCCGCCGCCCAGAGCAGTTCAAGTTCCCAGTCCGCACCCCCGCAGACCGATGCGGGGAAAAGCGCACATGAAAAGGCTGAAGAGCAGTTGAAGCAACAGGAACAGCAGCGGGTCATGGGTGTGATGGCCACGTTTAACACTACAAGGAACAAGGACGCGCTTCCTCTTTCGCCGGGCCAGAAGTTCAGGCTTTTCTTCAAGAGTTCCACTGATCCGTGGCCCTTCATGCTGGCTGGGGTTGTCTCCGGCATTGGTCAGGCAGACAACAGTTACCCGGAGTGGGGCCAGGGCGTGCAAGGTTACGCCAAGCGTTATGGCGCTGCATACACCGACGCCTTTATAGGAAATTTCTTTGGCAATGCGGTGCTACCCAGTTTGCTGCGGGAGGATCCACGGTATTTTCAGAAAGGAACGGGAAGCGCCACAGGGCGATTTTTCTGGGCTGCGTCGAGCACATTCTGGTGCAAACGCGACAATGGTAAATGGGGTCCGAACTACGCCAACGTAGGCGGCAATCTGATTGGCTCCGCGATTGCGCGAGCGTATTACCCTGCGTCCGAACGCACGGTAAGCGATACGATCACCGACGGGATCACGGTGTCGTTGGAAGGAATTGTAGGCGCCGAGGTGATTGAGTTCTGGCCGGACATGGTGCGCCATCACAGGCGCAAGCAAGCCGAGAAGATCGCACGGCAAGCGGCTCAGAAGGACGCGCAGGGCGCCGCCCCAAGTCCCACCAGACCGTCCGCTGATCCGAAGAGCCAGCAGGATGCCAAGCCGAATTCGAACCAGAATCCGAAATAGTTATTGAAATCTCAGACGATTTGATCCGAAAACCTGGCAATAGGGCAAGCTGAATTCGCCAATTCAGCGCCGGGTGTGTTTGGCGCTTCGCTTGCCCGTTAAGATCTTCATCGCCGTCATCGCCGCAAGGTTCTTGTCGATCAGCGCATACCGCTGTTCAACGCACGCATGGCTACTCAACGGGTCGGCGGGTGTGTGAAGCACATAATCCAGCAATCTTGCGATCGTGCTCCTGGCCACATGCAACCGCGTATCTGAGGACGCATAGTAGATCAGCACATCGCCGTTTTCCTTTTCGATCCAGCCGTTGCTGAAAACTACGTTGGACACATCGCCGACGCGCTCGTCGCCTTCCGGCGCAATGAAGTAACCCGCTGGCTTGCGCGTCACCACCCATGGACGTTCGAGTTCCGCAAGAAACAGATAGAGCACATAACGCAGGCCCGCCGCCGTGTTGCGAACGCCGTGCGCAAGGTGCAGCCAGCCCTTCGCGGTCTTGATTGGCGCGGGGCCCAAGCCGTTTTTGACTTCCTGAATGGTGTGGTACTCGCGGTTGTCGACGATGATTTCGTTGTCGATCACCGCATTCTCAATTCTCCGCGCCAACCCCCAACCGATGCCTCCGCCCTTGCCTGCCTGGATGAAGTCATCCTGTGGCCGCGTGTAGAAGGCGTATTGTCCATCGACAAATTCCGGGTGCAGAACCACATTTCGCTGTTGCGGAGATTTCGACTTCAAGTCCGCAAGACGCTTCCAGGTCTTCAGGTCTCGCGTGCGCGCAATACCGCATTGGGCAACCGCGGAAGACGTATCCCACAGCGGCGTCTTGGGGTCTTTACGCTCCGTGCAAAACAAGCCGTAGATCCAGCCATCCCGATGTTTTACCAGACGCATGTCGTAGACGTTAGTGTCCGGGTCACTTGTCTCCGGCATCAGGATCGGATAATCCCAGAATCGGAAGTTGTCAACGCCATTGGGGCTCTCGGCGACGGCAAAAAACGATTTGCGATCCGCGCCTTCAACGCGTGCGACCACCAGGTATTTCCCTTCGTGCAGCAGGGCGCCCGCGTTGAATGTGGCATTCACGCCTATGCGCTCAAGCAGCAGCGGATTCGACTTGCGATCCAGGTCGTATCGCCACGTGACGGGTGCATGCGCGGCGGTCAGCACCGGGAACTCATAGCGGTCGAAAACCCCATTGCCGGTTGTCGACTTGCGGTTGCGGCGCGCCAGCAGCTTTTCCTGTTCCTTGAATATCCCTTGAACGCTTTTCCTGAACGCTGGCTCATTCATCCTGATCCTACGCTTTCTTCAACCCTTGACCGGGCTTATCTGCACGAACTGATTCCCCGGGCGAACTTGATGCAGGCGGTCCAATCGATCGAGCCGTTCCATCCCTTCAAAGCAGGTGCGGCTGTTGTGGTAAGGACACTTCCATGGCCCCACTTTGTCGCGGTGCGCATCGGGGATGCCGTCTTTAGAAACCATCCAGAACCATTCCCCATTCACGTGGTCGACAATGTGCTCTTCAATGAACGCCCAGCTTCGTTCGGCCGCAACCTTAAAGCGCTGCTGCCCTGAAAGCTCGTATGCATTCAGGAAGCCAACCACTGCTTCGGCTTGCGGCCACCAGTGTTTGTCGGTGTCAAAGTGTCCATCGGCTTCGCGCTCGTACATCAGTCCGCCGTCGCGATCAAGGCCTTCAGCGTATACTGCCTGCGCCATCTTGACGGCTGCTGTTCGCACGCGCGCGAGAACACCCGCGTCACCAAGAACTTCCGCAGCCTCGCACAGCAGCCAGCTTCCTTCAATGTCGTGTCCAAATGAGATTTTCTTCGATCGTGGCTTCCATTCCTCATCGAAGAAAAGAATGAAATGCTGCGTTGCCGGATCGATGATGTATTTGAGAAAAACTTCAATCAGCTCGCGCAGTCGAAAGCGAACGGTCACGTCTTCGTGGTAGCGCAGCAGCGTTGCATAAGCTTCCAGCAGATGCAGGTGCGTGTTCATGGATTTTTTTTCGTCCATGTCCTCATCGCTCAGGCGCTGATCGGTGGCAAGCGTCCAGTCCCGCTCGTAAGTCTCAAAGTAGCCGAGGTGCGCGTTATCGTGGCCGGCGGCCTCAATTTGTTCAACGAGGCGCATGGCGCGGTCCTGTGGCTCCTGTTCTCCGGTGGCATGGGCATATTCGGCGAGCGCATACACGGTGAAAGCTTGGCCATAGATGCGCTTCTTGGTGTCTACAGATTGGCCGCGATAATCCAGCATCCAGTAGACGCCGCCAAATTCGTAGTCCCGGAAATAGCCGGAGATATATTCGTATGCGCGTCGGGCGGCTGCGAGGTACGCAGGATTCTTGTAAACACCGAATGCCTTTGCAAACGTCCAAAGAATTCGCGCATTCAAGATGAGCCCTTTGTGTGCATGACGATCGATTGTCAGATCGTTCGCAATCTGGCCGCGAAAGCCGCCATAGTCCTCATCAACGGTGTGCTTGAGCCAGAAGGGGAGAACGTCGGAAAGTAACTCGGCTTCTACTCTCTTACGAAAGTTGTTCAGGGCGGTCCCTCCTGGCTCGAATCTAAAAGGCTCATGTTCCGATCAGGCGGAAGGGACAAGGATTGTGTCGATCCTGGCCAATTCATCGTTGGAAAAGGCAAGATTCCCGAGCGCTGCCACGTTCTGTTCAATCTGCTCCACACGGCTGGCGCCAATCAGCGCGGAGGTCATGCGCTCATCGCGCAACACCCACGCCAGAGCCATTTGTGCCAGACTCTGTCCACGCTCTTTCGCCACGTCGCCGAGCGCGCGAACCTGGTTCAATTTCTGCTCGCTAATGTCATTCTTCTTCAGGAAGCTGTATGGCTTGCTGGCGCGCGAATCGTCAGGGATGCCGTGTAGGTAACGGTCAGTCAGCAGGCCCTGCGCCAAGGGACAAAACGCGATGCCACCAATCCCCTCGTTGCCCAGCACATCCAACAGCCCATCCTCAACCCAACGGGAAAACATGGAGTAATTCGGCTGATGAATCAGGCAAGGCGTGCCCAGTTCGCGAAGGATCTTCGCGGCTACCGCGGTCTGTTTCGCGTCGTAGCTGGAGATGCCGGCATAGAGCGCCTTGCCGGAGCGCACCGCATGGTCAAGCGCGCCCATTGTTTCATCGAGCGGTGTCTCCGGATCGGGTCGATGCGAGTAGAAAATGTCAACATACTCCAGGCCCATGCGCTTCAGGCTCTGGTCCAGACTGGCCAGCAGATACTTGCGAGATCCCCAGTTGCCATAGGGGCCAGGCCACATATCCCAGCCGGCTTTCGAGCTGATGATCAATTCGTCGCGATAGG
>JBELAI010000091.1:0-20117 GCA_049508975.1 Occallatibacter sp.
CGGACCTCCAGGAGATCAATACTGAACGGTTCAGTTTAGTTTGTCAACTTCAAAGTACTCGCCTTATGTTGGCCGCAATTGCGACGTATTCCATGACCGTGCCTTCCACCGAAGTGAAAATGGAAACCGCGAACCCAATTTCAGCCATTTAAACTAGTAAGCTATGGCCACGATTAAAGCCGTCCGCGGCACTCGCGACTTGCTGCCGTCGGAAACGGCACTTTGGAACCGGATCGAAGCCACTGCGCGCGCGGTGTTTGCTCGCTATAATTTCGGCGAGATTCGTACGCCCGTCTTTGAAGACACTGGGCTATTTGCGCGCGGAGTCGGCGAGGAAACCGACATCGTTTCGAAGGAGATGTACACCTGGGAGGATCGCGCTCGGGCACAGTCGGAAAAGACGCAATCGCTAACCTTGCGCCCAGAAAATACTGCTGGTGTAGTCCGCGCTTACATCGAGCACCAGCTCGGCGAAACCGGCCAGTTGCAGAAGCTCTATTACATTGGGCCGCAATTCCGGCGCGAGCGGCCGCAGAAGGGACGCTATCGGCAGTTCTCGCAGATTGGCGCGGAAGTCATCGGTCCGCCGTCGGCAGGAAGCGAGAGCCCTGTTCGCGATGCGGAAGTTCTGGAAATGCTGGCCATGCTGCTGGATGAGTTGGGCATTACGGGGTGGACTCTGCACTTGAATTCGGTGGGCTCGGCTGCGGATCGGGCGCGGTATAACGAGGCGCTGAAAGCTGCGCTGGCGCCCGTTGTCGACCAGATGTGCGTGGATTGCCAGCGGCGAGCCGTTACGAATCCACTCCGCGTGCTCGACTGCAAGGTGCCGGCTGACCAGCCGATCATCGAGACACTGCCGGTGATCGCCGATTCGCTCGACGAGGCTTCGCGCGACCATTTTGCGCAGGTGTTGGCTGCTCTCGATGCGACCGGCGTGCCTTATACACGGAATCATCGGCTGGTGCGGGGGCTGGACTATTACACGCGGACGACCTTTGAGTTCACGCACGGTGGATTGGGCGCGCAGAACGCGCTGCTGGGCGGAGGGCGGTACGACGGTCTGAGCGAGATGCTTGGCGGACCGAGGGCGCCGGGGATCGGCTTTGCCATGGGCGAAGACCGGCTGGTGCTGACACTTCAGGCCCTCGAGACGGTTCAGGTCAGCGAAAAGGCAGCGGCTTTTATCGCGCCGCTGGGCGAGGGAATCAACCCGGCCGCACTGGCTCTGGCGCGGGAGCTGCGCCACAGCGGGTTGCGCATTGAACTGGGAGACGGCAGCTTCCGGCTCAAGAAATCGTTTGAAGCTGCCGACAAGTCAGCACGCGCGATTGTGATCCTGGGCGAAGACGAGCTCAAATCCGGTATCCTGACAGTGAAGACTTTCTCCACAGGCGTACAAACGAAAGTTCCTCGCGCGGAACTGGCGGCTTTTCTCAGCCAATGAATTGACGACGGTTGCGGTTTCCCATCCTTCGCAAAAGACGCGAAGGATGGGGGGCACCCAGACGCTTTTCAAATATCCGCAAAAGGATAAAGGAAACCAGTAGTGCTCGATTTTCTAGGCAGTCTCGAACGCACCCATCTTTGCGGCGATCTCCGCGCCGCCCAGGCCGGACAGTCAGTTGTGCTAATGGGCTGGGTCAATCGCCGCCGCGACCACGGCAACTTGATCTTCCTCGACCTGCGCGACCGCTCCGGCATTGCCCAGATCGTGCTGGACAAGGAGATCACGCCAGACGGCCACTTGAAGGGTGAGCAGGTTCGGCCCGAGTACGTTGTGGCCGCTGTAGGCAAGGTGCGCCTGCGCGACAAGGATGCTATCAATCCCAAGATGCCCACCGGCGAAATCGAGATTGAGGCGACCCAGTTACTCGTCTTGAATGACACGCGCCTGGCTCCGTTCTCGCCTTCGGACGAAGCGATCCAGAACGAAGAAGTTCGGCTGAAATATCGTTACATCGATTTGCGCCGGCCGGAGATGCAACGCAACTTCAGGCTGCGCCATGACATTACGCTGGCTGTTCGTGAATCGCTCAGCAAGCAGGGGTTTCTCGAAATTGAAACGCCCATTCTGACCAAGTCCACGCCGGAAGGGGCGCGGGATTTTCTGGTGCCGAGCCGCGTTCATGCAGGCGAGTTTTACGCGCTGCCGCAGTCGCCGCAGATCTTCAAGCAGATTCTCATGATCAGCGGGTTTGATCGCTACTTCCAGATCGCGCGCTGCTTCCGCGACGAGGATCTGCGCGCCGACCGCCAGCTTGAGTTCACGCAGGTCGATCTGGAGATGAGTTTCCCGCGCCAGGAGACAGTTTTTGGCGTTGTCGAGAATTTTCTGGCGGCTTGCTTTGCGGCCGCTGGGGTCACGCTTCCGACGCCATTTCCGCGTATCACCTATGACGACTCCATGCGCCAGTTTGGCTCTGACAAGCCGGATCTGCGGCTGCCTGGCCTTACCGATGTGCGCGCGGCTTTCACGGACGAGGCGCTGGCTGGGCTACAGATCGATCCGGCGTTGCCTGTTGTGGCGTTGCGCATCCCGAGCGTCGGTGAATTGAGCCGCAAAGAGCGCGAGGACAATCATCCGCTCTTCGATCAGAAGAAGGGCGCGAAGTTTATTGACGACTTCAAGCGATTGGCCAAAGGACATCCGGAAAGCGCCGTGAAGGTGCGCGAATTGGCCGGCGCATCCGAGGCCGATTTCGTCATCATCGTTGCCGGCGACCCCGCTCACCCGGTCAAGGCGAGCGATACGAAGTTCGAAGGGCGTTTGTCCGAACGGGAAATCAACGTCTACTCCGCCGCCGGAAACTTCCGCACCGAATTAGCCAAGAAATATGCAGACCGGCACAAGGCCTTCGGCGTAACGGAGCAGGTGGTCGAAGACGCTCATGCTCGCAACGCGGCAAACCCTGTCGAAGGGGGCAAGGCTTTCAACCCTATCTGGATTGTCGACTTTCCCATGTTCGAATACGATCTGGCGACGGCTAAGTGGATGCCTGCGCACCACCCGTTTACCGCGCCGCACGAGAAGGACATGGCCAACCTGCTTACTGACCCAGCCAGCGTTCGCGCCAACTGCTACGACCTGGCGATGAATGGGCTTGAGCTGGGTTCGGGGTCTATCAGGATTCACCGCAAGGACGTGCAGCAGCAGATTTTTCAGTCGCTCGGTATTAGCGATGACGAGGCGCGTGCTCGATTTGGGTTTTTCCTTGATGCATTGGAGTACGGGACCCCGCCGCACGGCGGCATCGCGCTGGGTCTCGACCGCATTGTGATGTTGCTTGCGGGCGCGCCCAGCTTGCGCGAAGTTATAGCTTTCCCGAAAACCGCAAAGGCGATTGACCTGATGGCCGATGCGCCGACCAGCGTTAGCGACCACCAGTTGAAGGAGCTGCATATTCGGGTGGCGTTGAAAAGCTGATTAATCGCCAAAGCTGACGATTCCGAGAATATGCGTCTTCCCGTCTTCTTGCCCTAACGGCGGGCTGGATTACGCCACCGGAACTCCTTCGCGCTCTCGCAAACCCTTCAACCGCGTCCCTTCAAGCTCGCCGCGATAGAACATATTGAAGGTATCGAACGGAATTAGCCGCTTGCCATCGGGGTGCGCAATGTGGATGCAGCTTTTTTTCACACTACGCACATCGAATGCTTCCGCATCGATGAATTGCACGATAAGAATGCGGAAGAGGTTCTTGTATCCAAGGTCTTTCGGGATAAGTACTTTGGGCAGGCAGCAGAGTAACTCCTTCAAAGTCGAAGCCTGAGAACTGGGGGAATGGTTGGTCGCAAATAGCTTGAAGATATGGTCGCGCAGGCCGGTCTCCTGTTCATAGATGATGGTGTTCTTGGCGCCGTCAATCAGAATCTCCGGCGGCACCATCCCGGTGAGTGGGACTGTTTTTTCGCCCATCTTCAACGCGTACGCCATGGCCAGCGCATCGGGGTGGCATGGCACGGGAATCAGATCTTCAGGCCGGAAGACATCTGTCTGTTCGAGTATCCGCCGCCTGACTTCGGTTAGTGTGAGCCGGTGCTGTTTCGATTCAAATCCGAGCATGCGGCCGGCCTGCTGTACCGGCTGGAAGGTAACTCCTCTAACTGCCGGCTGAGTTAAAGCAAAGTCGATTATCGCGCCTAATTCGCCGTCGTTCACGCCGCGCTCGACTGTTACAACCAGCGTTGTGGAGATTCCCAGCTTGTTGAGACGTTCCAGAGCTTTCTCGCGAATTCCACGCAGGTCCGCGCCGCGCAATTGCATCAGGGGTTCGCGGCGCAGCGAATCAAATTGAAGATAGATTTCAAACTGAGGCATGAAGGCCGCAAGCCTCTTGGCGAACTCCTCGTCCTGCGCGATTCGGATGCCATTGGTATTGACCATGAGGTGCCGGATCGGGCGCTCTTTGCACATTTCCAAGACGCGAAAGAAGTCCGGATGCAGCGTTGGCTCGCCGCCGGATATTTGCACTACATCGGGCTCTTTCTCGTTGCGCACGACACAATCGAGCATGGCTTCTATCTGCTCAAGCGTGCGGAACTCGGTCCGGTGCTGGCCGCTTCCCGCATAACAGATGGGGCACGTCAAGTTACACGCATCGCATATTTCGACCAGAGTCAGACAACTATGCTGCTCGTGGTCTGGGCATAGCCCGCAGTCATAGGGGCATCCCCATTTCACCGGCGTGTTATAGACCATTGGCTGTTCCGGCGTCTTAATAAAGACTTCTCGCGAACGGCGGTAGTACTCCACGTCGTCGGCTACCAGAACACGCTCGTGCCCATGCTCGGGACACCGCTTCAGCATCAAAACTTTCCCATCCTCAAACACGATTTTCGCGTCTACGCGGCGGTAACATATCGAGCAGATAGATATAGCGACGTCGTAGAACAAATAAGGGCGTAGTTTTTCAGTCATCGGTATCCCTCCTTGTTTTTCATATCAATGCGCATACAGCATCCGGTAGACCAATCTCTGGCTCAGAGCGCCGGACAACCAGGGCGCCAAGGTGGGGTCCTTCCACAAAAGCGCGGGATCCTGCTGCGCAAAGCTGCGATTGACACGGAAATTGACTTCGGTTTCATGCCATACCCTCTGACCATTGAGCTTTGTCAGGGTTGCCGAAGTCTCGACGATGAAGGACCACCGCGTCGAACCATCGCTTTCAGGGGTTGTTTCCGGCGTTGCTGTTTCACTGAGAACGGTGATGGCGAGAACCGCATCTCCATCGCCGGCTTCCTTCTGAACATGAGAGTTGACTCCGGTCTCCTTTGTTCGCCAGTTAATAGCATTGGCGACCGCCTGGGCTAGGTCGGACGGTTCGAGATGGGGGGACTCGGAGCGATTGGCTACTTCCACACGAATGCTTTGAATTCCCTGTAAGTCGAGTTGCGGAGGTGGTGGTGGCGGCCGATGTTGCGGTAGAGGCGGCAGGAAACACGCACCGCAAGCCAGAATTCCCGCAGCCGACGCCAGCGTCACAACTTTCTTTTCCAGCATTACGGCACCTCGTCTCGCGCGAACATCTCCGATTCTTGTTATTGAGGTTTGTATCATTCGCTCTATCGAAGAGTTTTTGCGATTGTGACACTTCTTCCGGGTGCTGCTTATGGCTCGCCGTCGCGCTCCGATTTGTCCTGGTCGCCGGGCCGTTTCAACGGACTGTTTTCTTGCGCCCCGGAGCCGGCGCTTCTGACAATCACTGCCAGCAGCCAGACAATGAGAGAAAGCACCAGCCCTGCCGCGGACAGGATCATGACTATGAGAGACAGGCCATCGATGGGACCGGCGCTGAACTCACCGGTCTTTCCGTAGCCGTGTGCCCCCAGTGCAATGTCGAGGCCGCACAAGCCGACGCCCACCAGGAAACTCACCGCCATCACGATAACGATTTTCGCGAAGGGGAAGCGCTTAACAGTTGGATCGCTCATAGTCTCCGATCTTGGGATGGAACCAGTCTATAGATCTTTGTCATGCTTTGTTTCATCCTTGTCATCGAACAGCTTCTGCGGCGTTGACACTTTCTGCCCAAAGCTGCCAACTGCGGCCAGCAATACCCAGACAATAAGGGTCACTACCAGGCCGGCAGCGGAAAGAGCCATTGCAATAAGCTCCAGGATCCCCAAACCCATGATGCCACCGCTGCTACCTGCACTTGACGACAGAACAAAGGTCAGCCCACAGAGCCCAAGCGACACCCCGAAAGTAATAGCCAGCACAGCAACAATCTTCGCAAAAGGAATCCGATCAACTAGCCGCTCGCTCATGCTTTCCTTTCCAAACGCGGGCCTCATCGAAAATCAGCAGGAGAATCCCTGCGAGACAGCTCCATTGAATCAGGTTCATCCCATCGAACAATGGTTGCGGCTTGAGAAAGTCGATAACCAAGCGCCAAGCGAGATAACTTCCCAGAAAGATTCGGAAGCGCGCGCCCTCAGGGGCTAAAGCCCGGGGTTCTTGCGGCATGCTTTCGGCACGACTGAAGTCATGCCCTGACACAGAGCTTGAGGCATGCGCTGACCCATGCCTTGACACAGAGCTTGAGGCAAGCGCTGACCCACGCGCTGACTCAGAGCTTGAGACATATACCGGCACAGAGCTTGCAACCGGGATTATGGACACAGCAAGCCCCAACAGGGCCAGGAATAGAATCTCGTAGACCTGCACGGGATGGCGGCCAATTCCATCGCCCAGGTTCACTGCCCAGGGCAGATCTGTTGGCTTTCCGTAGGTGTCGTCCGCCAATCCCGCCAGCAGACATCCAATGCGGCCCACGGCGATGCCAACGCACAGCGGTAATGCGAACAGGTCCCCGGTGCGGCGCGTGATGCCGCTGAGTTTCTTTGCGATTTCCACGCCGAGCCATCCGCCCAGCAGGCCACCCACAATTGTCTTGCCCCCTGGGGAAAGCAGCAGCTCGAGCATGCGGCCGGTCCGCCACGCCTCTGTCACCGTTGGCCACTGCTCGGCAAGGCCCAGTACCCGGCTCCCGACGAGCGCTCCTACCGCTGCGGCGGCCAATACGGTCCATCTTTGCGGCTCGGCGACAATGTCCCCCTGGCGGGCGCGCAGGGTGCGGTAGACTGCGAACCCCACCGCGTAGGCGAGCGTTTCCATCACCGGGTGCCACACGGGGTGCGAACCGATTGGAATCATGTTTGGAAGTATAGAGCGGTTGACCAGAAGAATCCCTGGGCCGAAGAAAGCGCAGGGCGCCAAGCCATTAAGGCGCAACGAGGGAGGGCAGCGTTATGGGGGTGAGAGCTGCGCTTAATCCGTATCCGATTCTGAAGCATTTTCCGCTTCGCCGGCAACCGAGATCCTCAGTGATTTGAGAAAGTGCAGGTCGGTCTGGGAAAAGGGCCCTTCCGCGCCGCTCTCGTCCGCGCCCGCTTCCGGCTCCGCAGTCTCTTTCGCGGAAACTTCGTTCAGGCCTATCGTAGCTTCCAACATCAGCAGCACGTCGAAGCCGTGCTTGCGGATGTCCTGCACGACGCCGGCAATCTGTTCGCTCTCGATCACCGACTCGTGAATGGCCTCGCCCAATTGCTGAATTAGTTCGCGCAGACGCGATGTCACGGGTACCTCCGTACTCTCAGGATCGGCGGCCTGCGCCCGTGGAGAAAAGCGCCGGTGGCTGATTGCAATTCCTATACCTTACTTCCAACGCCGCCGGAGAGCAAACGGCAACTCCCGGCGAACTGGCGAAAACCGGACGCATGGGCACGCTGTTACCATCGAAATCGGAATGAAACCCCAGTCCATTGGTCGCGCGCTTGGGATCGGTCTTCGCGTCGCTGGACGCATTGCGGGCCAGCGAGTAGCCGCCAGCGCACAGGCTGCAGCCAGCCAGTCGGCTCCGGCCGTTCAGGCTCAGGACGCCGCGGTCCGCGCTGCGCAAAGCCGTGCAGCAGGCCAGGTTGCGGGGAAGACGACCAGAGGCGTTGCCCGCGGAGTTGGGGGATTTCTGCGACCCTTCCAGCGCGTCGGCGGCACTATCTGGCTTGAAGTTGTCGGCGTTTTCTTCTTCCTGCCGGTGGTGGTTTTCGGCCCTACTGTCTGGAAGACTCGAATGAGCTGGGCGCATGGTCCAGACCATCGTACGTTTCTTATAGCCGCGGGAATTGTGGTGCTGTTTCTCTATCTCAGCGTTACGTCATTCCTGCGTGCCCGCCGCCGGTGAGCTTCCACCGGGCCGGTTCCCGCTGGCAGGGGGAGTATTTACGATTGGCCGGGTCAGCGCCCAGACGACCAGGCCCACCACCATCAAACCGAAGAGCATAAAGAAAAACCCGCCGCCGGATCGCACACCGAACCGGATTGCAGCCATTCCCAAAAGCGCCAACATGTTTGCAAAGGTAATCATTTCCTTTGACCTCCGCGGCTCGAGGCTCTGAGCGGAACCAGAGTAATCGTGGCCTTACAGACCATCGAGGAGGTGCCGTTTTCTTGGGAAAAACGGCACAAAATTGCAGTGCATCCGGGACGCACCATACTCTGGTTCCGCTGTTGTGGCCAACCTCCGCACCGGTAGAGACACGAACTCTGCGGACAAGTTGCAAAACTGGAGAGGATCGCAGGTATCATTTCTTCGGAAGGGAACTGCCAAGGATGCCGCGCAACTCAGCCCGTTGGGCTTCGGAGAGACTCGCGAGGCCAAGAATGAAGAATGTTCCAGAGCGCAATCCCAGAATGACTACGTCCTTTCCTTCACGCCAGTATTCATAGATGCCCCAAACCGAATTCCATGACGATCCCGCTGTGTTTTCCATGGAAAAGGAGTCCGGCGTAACTTTTACGCTGAATTCTCCCTGCATAAGTGGGTCCTTCCTGTGCTGGCGCCGAACGCGCATCGGTGCAAGCCCTACCAGCATGAAAGCCCAGACCCCTCCTAGCGCCACAAAGGGGCCGATGTTCCAGAGAAATGAATTCATGGAGCTTCCAGTTTGCGCGGCCACGGGCTCGGTATCTTCAGGCGCAGGGCTGGCTTTTGAGTTGTACTTGGCCACAACCACCCAAAGCAACATGAGGCAAACCAGGATGAAAACCCAAAACATTACAGTTTTTAGCAGCCGGGGCTTGGAGCCCACCTTAACCCTGAGTCGCCAGGCTTGCAGATAATCTTTCTCACTCACGTTGTACGAGAATTCCATGCCGCCAGCGTATCACCATCCGACCACCCGATCAGCGATTAGGCCTTTTCCCGCCGGCTCCAGCGCGGGGCGATGGCGTAGTTCAGCTGCACAAGGACAATGGCTGCGATGCTTACCCATGTGTTGATGACGCACAATGCTGCTCCGACAGCGTAAAGGCTTTGTGCGATTGTTATCCGCCTGCAAATGCTGGCGCGCACGGCATCCGGCGTGTCTTCCTTGATCAGGCCGGCACGTGTCGCATATTTCCAGCTCCAATAGAGCATTACGCCGGGCGCAAGAATGTTCAACCAGTAGATGCCCAGCGCGCCGCGATAGGTAATGAACTCAGCCAGCAGGCGGGTCGACAGCGGAAGGAGCGTAATTGTGAAGAGAAAGCCGAGGTGAATCCAGGTGAGATCGCGGGTTCCCTCCGCGAAGTGGTTGATCTGTGTTTGCTGGCCGGCCCAGAAGATTCCCAGGGTGAGAAAGCTCATGCCGTAGGCGACCCACTGCGGACCGAGGGCGGCGAGTGCTCCGAATAACTCGCGCTCGCCGTGCACTTGAGAGGCTGTGGGAATATGCAGGTCCAGCACAAGCAGCGTCATGGCTACGGCGAAGATGCCGTCGCTCAAGGCGGAAAGGCGCTCGATATTCCGCCCTTGAATGCGGTTATAGAGATTTATCATGCGATCCAACCTTTGAGCCGAAAAGCAGATTCTTCGACTCACCACCCCCAAACTGAAGAACGTTTGGGGCCCCTTTCGCTCAGAATGACAATCTGAAGTTGTTGAAAACTTGTGTGAAGTCACACTAGCTGCGCGGGAGATCTGCCTTGCGGGTCAGATGCCACACTGCAAGGCCGACAGCAAGCACGCCGAGTCCGTAGGCCATCCAGGCATAGCTTCCGGAGTGGATCTTCCAGCCCCGCCAAAACGCAATCCCTGCCGCCACCAGCATCAAAACGCCACGTACCTGATTCATCCGTAAGCCTTCCCGCTTCCATCCCGATTCATGTCTTCGACCTGGCCCATCGCGGGGGTTTGACCCATCCCCCGTTCACTCCCTATCGTAAGCACAGTACCAGAGGACTGCCCTATGACCGCTGAAACCGCCGCTGTTGCCTCCGAATTGAAGAAGACACCGCTCAACACCACTCACCGCGCCCTCAAGGCCAAAATGGTCGACTTTGGCGGCTGGGATATGCCCGTCGAGTATCCCTGCCTGGGTGGCGGACTTATTGCCGAGCATCTCGCCGTCCGCAATGCAGTTGGGCTCTTCGATGTTTCCCACATGGGCGAAATCCAGTTTCGCGGGCCCGGCGCGTTGGCGGCCGTGCAGCACATCACAATGAACGACGTCTCGCGCCTCAAGGATGGTCAGGCCCACTATTCCGCCCTGCTTACGCCTCAAGGCACCTTCGTCGACGACATCCTCGTCCACCGGCTCAGCCCCAATGACTATCTCCTCGTCGTGAATGCCGGTACCAAGGACACAGACTACGCTTGGATTCGCAAGCAAGTCGGCACTTTTCCCTCCATCCATATTTCCGATTATTCGTCTTACTACTCGCAACTTGCCTTGCAGGGGCCGCGCGCGCTTCAGACCTTGCAAAAAGTCACTAAGACAGACCTTTCCGCGATCAAGAACTATTGGTTCACCTACGGCACTGTGGCCGGCGTTCCCAACGTGATGATTGCCCGCACCGGCTACTCGGGCGAGGACGGGTTCGAGGTTTATCTGCCGGCGGACGAAGTAACTACAGTCAAAGTGTGGGATGAACTGCTCGCTGCCGGCGAGGAATTCGGCATCCGCCCGTGCGGCCTGGGCGCACGGAACACTCTACGCCTTGAAGCCGGGATGGCGCTCTATGGGCATGAGATCTCCGACTCAATCAATGTCTTTGAGGGCAACCTTGACCGCTGGCTCAAGTTCGACAAAGGGGAGTTTATCGGACGCCAGGCACTGCTCGACGTCCAAGCGGCCGGGGGACCTAAGCGGAAGCTGATTGCGCTGGAGATGGTGGAGCGCGGAATTGCGCGCGACGGGTACACGGTGCTGAATCTGGAAGGCGAGGAGATTGGCACGATTACTTCCGGCTCTCCGGCTCCATTTCTGAAGACCAACATCGCCTTCGCGCTTGTGCCAACCTCTGTATCGCAATCCAGTGAGGATGTGCTGGTGCAGATTCGTCCGGCGCAGACTGCGCGCGCAAAACAGGTCAAAGCACCTTTCTACAAACGTCCCAAAAGTTGATTGCAAACCATCCCGGTGCTGTGTATTCCCTGTTCCCGGTTCCCTATTCCCTGTCTTTGCCACTTCTTCAGGAGTCTTCTGTCCTGTTTTTGGAATCAAACGTGAGCGTCCGAATTCGAGTTTCAGGAGCCTTACTCATGCCCGTTTCGATTGATGAAGTCAACCAGGTTAAGCACGCGCCTCGCGTCGAGGGAGTTCTACCTCTCTTCCACACTCGCTGGAGCCCGCGCTCGTTTACAGATCGCGAAGTCAGCCGCGCCGATCTGGCCAAGGTCTTTGAGGCCGCCCGCTGGGCCGCCTCCTCGTCCAACGAGCAGCCCTGGCGGTTTATCGTGGGAGTCCGCAACTCCCCTGCTTACCAGAAGATCTTCGATACGCTCGTGCCCTTCAACCAACTCTGGGCGACTTCTGCGCCGGTGCTGATCCTGGGTGTGGCCAAGACCAAATTCAGCCACAACGATGCGGCTAACCGGGCTGCCTTGTACGATCTCGGCGCCGCCGCGTCCTATTTGACGCTTCAGGCTGCCGCTCTCGGAATCGCTACGCACCAGATGGCCGGTTTTGACGAAGACGCGGCACGCAAGACCTTTGAGATCCCTGAAGACTACCTGATCGGCGCGGTTATCGCGCTGGGCTTCCAGGGAGAGCCGGACAAGCTGCCGAACGACAAAATCAAGGCGCAGGAGACCGCGCCGCGCACCCGCAAGGCTCTCGATGAATTTGTCTTCTCCGCCTGGGACACACCGGCCGACCTGGGTTGAACCTCGTTGGCGCCGGTCGAAGCCGACCCTCGATGTAGATTGCGTGAAGACGATCGTCTTGGAAGAGAGAGATTCGCCGCGTACCCTACGGGATGCGTATGGGGGACGGGGCGGGGTCCCAGGGGTGCGCTTCGCTTCCCCTGGGCTGTTTTCGTTCCTTCCCTCCGGGAAGATAGCGGTTGATTGCACGTTTCGGGCAGCGGACGGAACTCTTCCGAGAACAAGAACCATTCATAGGATTGCCCTGCCCAAGCTTTTGCTGAGCATCCCTCCAGCCGGCTTTAGGCCTCCAGCCTCCTTTAGAGTAGAGGCTGGAGGAGACTCTATTTGTACCGCAGTAACGTTCCGCGCAATGTTGCCCAAGGCAGGCCACGACGCGTCCCCCGCAGTACCGGCCACAAGCGGCCCGGGCGCAAGCGTCTCTCCTGGAAGCAGCGGCTGGCCATCGCCACTGTTGCGGCAGTTCTCTTTCTTCTGATATGGGCGGTCGTGGCGCGTAGCCTCGCACCCAGTTCCAATACAGCGCTTACACGCTTTGACGCCATCATTGTCATCGGCGCCCCTGCCGATAGCGATGGCAACCCTACGCCGATAGAGCTGGCACGCGTCACAGAAGCCGTTCACGAATATCAGAAGGGCGTGGCTCCCCGCCTGATTCTTACCGGCGGCGCGACCCGCCACGGCTTTGTAGAGGCTCGGGTGATGGCCCATGCCGCCGAAGCCCAGGGCATACCGGAATCCGCGGTTCTGGTGGAACCGGACGCCAAAGATACAATCCAGAATGCCTGTTACTCGGTGCGCATTATGAAAGCCAATGGATGGCACTCGGCAGAGATCGTTTCCGCCGCATATCAATTGCCCAGGGCCGCGCTGATCTTCAACTCACTCCCCCTGGATTGGAGCACGCGCGCCGCTGCGCCCCTTTCGCCTGTTTCCGCGGCTTACGAAGACACCTACACAGCCGTCGAAGTCCTGAAGACTGCAAGATACTTGATCTGGGCACGCTGGGCAGACCGCTGCGAGCCATAACTCAACTCGCGCCTGCTCCGCCGAACTGGCGCCCAATCGATCCTGCCGCGTTGTCCCCTGTCGGCGCGGTCTAGTAAGCTGGATAATGATGCGTTTCCCAGTAAGATTCATCGCTTCTTTCCTGGCCTTTGCCGTCCTCGCCTTGTGTGCGGGAATCCGCGCTCAGGCCCAGAGCACTGCCGCCCAAACCGCTGGCAATGGCACGTACGTTGTCGTCGATCCGCTGGCCAATGTGCGTTATGACAACCGCTACGACCTTTCACTGGGTTTCGCGTACGACCACATGAAGGCCGGCCCCACCCTGTTGCAAGGGTCGAACCTGGGCGGACTGAATCTGGAAGGCTCCTACTGGCTGACCAAACACTTTGCAATTGAGGGCACCGGCCGGGCCTACCTTGGAACCAGCGGCGCCGGGGTCAACTCAGTGGGCATTCAAGGACCATTCGTTTCGCAGTACATTTTTGCCGCCGGTCCGGAATGGCTGGGCCCGCACAACAAACACGGCGCCCTGATTGCGCACGCCATGTTCGGCGGGGCCTATGGTAAGTTCCAGCAGGATCTGCTCGGCTATCCGCCTTCTGTGGTCGATTTTTATAACGATCAGCTTGCTCCGGCTGCGATCATCGGCGGCCACATGGATCTTAACCGGTCAGCGCACTGGGTTTTCCGCATCACGCCCGACGCGGTTATGACCCACTACAGCACCAATTACGCGCCCAAGATCAGCCAGTTCGATGTCAATTTCGCCATCTCCGCAGGCGTGGAATACAAGTTCAAAAAGAAACGGTAAAGCGCGCCTAATTTTGATTCATATGAGGGCCATCCGACATCACGGATGGCCTTTCGTTTTTTCCGGACGTCTGCTGGCCATCCAACAATCCCTTCGGATCGTCAGGTACGGTCGGAATCCGTCGAAAGAAAGTCCGGGGCTGCCAATTTCATCCGCGTGTGGTATTCTCCACCGTTCGGGCACACCTCATGGAAAAGTGCCGCCGGAAAAGATACTGTATCGGATAATGGCACCCAGAAGTTCAACCGCGGGCCCCTTGGCTAAACAAGAGGAAAAAGGCAGGTTCGAACGGATATGAGAGACACACTTGGAGTACTGCTTGCGGGAGGACAAGGAGAACGGCTCTTCCCGCTTACCCGCGATCGTGCTAAACCGGCGGTTCCGTTTGGCGGACACTACCGCATCATCGACATAACGCTCTCCAACTGCATCAACTCCGGCCTGCGCAAGGTCTATATCCTCACCCAATACAAGGCGCTCTCGCTCAACCGGCACATCCGCGAAGGCTGGACAAGTATCGTGGCTCAGGAGCTAGGCGAGTTCTTTGAGATTCTTCCGCCGATGCAGCGCACCGGGTCGGCCTGGTACATGGGCACCGCCGACGCGGTTTACCAGAACATTTACTCCATCGGCAGCGAACAGCCCACGCACATGATCATCCTGTCAGGCGACCATATCTACAAGATGGACTACAGCCGGATGCTGGCCTACCACAACGAAAAGAATGCCGAAATTACAATCGCCACGCTGCCCGTTGGACCCGATGAGGTGAAGCAGTTCGGCGTTGTCGAGGTGGGCAAGTCCGGCGAAGTTCTCGGCTTCCAGGAGAAACCGGCCTCCACCACCTTCCGTTCGCCATTCAACACCAATGCCGTGGACGCCTCCATGGGCATATACATCTTCAACACCGAGATTCTGCTTAAAGCGCTCATCGCCGACGCGGAAGACCCCAACTCGAAGCACGACTTTGGCCACAATATTCTGCCCAACCTGCTGGGAAAGAAGAAGATGATGGCGTACAGCTTTGTGGATGAGAACAAGCAGCAGGCACTTTATTGGCGCGATGTGGGCACCCTTGACGCATACTACGACGCCAACATGGACCTCTGCTCGGTTTCGCCGGTCTTCAACCTCTACGACAAAGGCTGGCCGATGCGCACACGCGTCCGCCAGTATCCGCCGGCGAAGTTTGTCTTTGGCGAGCCGGGCCGCACCGGCATGGCTGTCAATTCAGTCATCACCGCCGGCGTGATCATCTCCGGCGCTTCGGTGTACAACTCGGTTCTTTCGCAGGATGTGCGCGTCAATTCGTATTCCGATGTGGACGCCAGCATTATCTTTTCGCACGTGAACATTGGGCGCCATTGCCGCATCCGCCGCGCCATCATCGATCGCGACGTGCACATTCCGGAAGGGACGGTCATTGGATATGACCCGGTGGAGGATAAGCGGCGGTACTTCGTCACGCCGTCGGGGCTGACGATTGTGACGCGCGATGCTTCGCTGTTTGAAAACCCGGTTGATCCGGACTTCCTGCAACGATACTGAGGTCGCCGCCGGGAAAGTAAAATGGGAATTCCGGATAAGGATCCCTTCCCTTGGGAAGAATCGGACAGGGTGATTAAATGAGCGAGGCAGGCGGAATTCTCGGTCCCGGGGGGCCGGATCTGCTGGTGCGCATGCGAGGCAGAGCGGTTGGCGCCATCGTCTGTGCCGGATTCGGCGCCTATGCGCTGTATTGGTGGACCCAGGCTGCAATCCAAGGCGAACGAAGACCGTGGTTTGGTGCAATCGCAGCGTTTACGGCAATTCTCGTCGTTTGGGGAATTGCGAACCTGGCCACCCTCCGTCACGCGCCAAGAGTTGCTTTGGATAAACGGCTGGTCAGATCTTACAGAATCGGGTATGTGCTGATCGTCGCGATTGAGGGCGCTGCAATATCAGTTGGAGGGCCGATCCTGGGCCACTTCCATCGGCCAGACTTATATGGGCAATGGGTCGGGGCGGTCGTGGGAATCCACTTTTTCCCTCTTGCCAAACTATTTAAAATGCCCCTTTACTATGGGACGGGCGCGGCTATTTCTTTGGCTGCCTTTGGTTCGCTCTTGATTTCTCCCACCCCCCTCCGCTCCGCCATATCAGCGGGAGGAACAGGCATGGCCCTATGGATCACGGCGGTAGTGATTCTTAGAAAGAATCTGGAGGGACTGCCGGCGAAGACCGCGCCCGCCGTCTAAGCTTTCGTCATTTGCCGTGGTAAACCTGGGAGACCGCAAAACCAGCGGCTCCGCAGGGCGTTCAGCTCTCAAGAATCCCCTCGATCGCATCGCATGAATGCCCGAGCCCGTTTTCCGCTCGAACTTCTGTGCCCACCCCGGCAGCCCGCCCCGAAAATCCCTGTTCCCGAAGAAGACGACCGAGCGCCGCTGTTGCTGCATTGACGGAATACTCGGTTCGCGGCAGATGAAGCCCAGTTCCCAGCCGTTCGACTCTCGCAGCGTTATCCGGCTGGTCCCATCCAAAGGGAACTATCAGTTGGGGCCGGCCTGCGCGCAATGCCTGGCCGATGGTGCCAGAACCGCCCTGGTGAACGTTAACGGCTGCGCGGGGAAATACCGTGGAGTATGGCGCATAGGGCAACGCCAGAAACTGCGGCGATGAATTGCCGCTTGCGTCGGTTGCGCCCAGCAGCAGAGCTCTCCGCCCGAGGCGTCTGGCCGCCTCCGCGCTAACCTCGTAAAAGTCTCCCGGCGCATGGACCGCGGTCGATCCCTGGGTGAAGACTATGGGAGGATCGTGTTCGGCTAGAAACGCCGCCAGCCTAGGATCGGTTTCGCCATGCGCATCGAAGAAAACAAATCCAGTCTGCTGGGTATGCGCAGGCCAGTCGGGTTGTGGTTCAGCGAGCAGCCTTGAAAACAGCGCGAGAACCAGGTCAGGCGAAAACTTGTCCCGGAACAGCGGGTCGCAATGCGGCCGGAGTCCTTGTTTTCGACGCAAATCTCGAACGGGATTCCACCAGTGACGGGTTCCGAGGCGTCCGAAGCTGAACACCGCGCAATAAGCCCGCCAACCAGCCTTGCGGACGTGGATAAGCCACGGAACATTGACCATCACCGAGGGATCGTGTGCCGAGAAGAATGAGGCGGGCGACAGGATGGCGGATGCCCAGCGGAGGTTGAGTTTCTCGGCAACTAGAGGAGCGGCGTAGTTCAACTCACCGGTGATCATCAGGTCCGCATCTGTAGCTGCGTGGAGCAGGTCCTGGTAAGTGTCGCTGAGATGCGGGAGAATGAATTTTCGGAACAGGATTTCCGGGCCGCGCTTCAAATCGTCGAATTGACGGATTATCTCCCGGTCTGTCGGGTCGAAATCCGGGCGGATGGGATGGAAACCGATGCCGAGGCTCTCGACTTTTGTGCGGTAAAATTCGGTGGTTGCAATTGCGGTTTTGTGGCCGCGCTTCGCAAGCTCTAATGCCAGCGCGAGGCAGGGATGAAGGTCGCCGAGCGATCCGAGGGTGGTGAACAGGATTTTCTTCGGCTGTGTTGGGAGGGTCAATGTGGGTCGCCTGGAGAGGTTGTCGGATATTTTGAATTATCCGCCAAGAAAGCGGCCTGCATACAAAAATGGATTCAGCGCTCTGAATCTGCTCCCTGAGGGAGGAATCGAGAATAGCCCATGGGTGGCACCCTGGGTCGTAGCCGCACAAAGATGTCTGCGTCCTCGAGGGACGCTTCGAAATTGCCTCAGACTCTTCGCCGTAACCTTCCGCTCGCTCGCGCATCTCACAGTGGGGTCGGAAAATGAACAGCGGAATCCGCAACAACAAACCTGAGCCTGAGCCGCGCAACATCGGCCGGCGGGCATTTATTCTCTCGGCCGCCGGTGCAGTAAGCGCGATCGCCTTTTGGGGTCTGCGGCGGAGCACTATCGCAGCGGCCCACCCGCTTGGTCCCAATGAAGGGCCAGCTAATGTCACCATTGTCCAGTTCTCATCCGATGGTAAGAAGACTGGAACAGTAACTGTCCTGCGCCTGATCAAGACGGATGAGGAATGGAAACGCCAGCTCAATCAGACTTCCTACTGGGTGACGCGTCACGCGGATACCGAGCGGCCGTTTACCGGCGCTACTTGGAATGAGCATGGGCGGGGGATTTTTCGCTGCATCTGCTGCGACCTGGCGCTGTTCAGCTCGGAGACCAAATTCGAATCGGGCACCGGATGGCCAAGCTTCTGGGCGCCGATTGCGGAAGAGAATATCGTGAAGACGGTGGACGGAAGCCTGATGGAAGTCCGAACGGCCGTGTCTTGCCGGTTGTGCGACGCGCATCTGGGGCACGTATTCGACGACGGACCGAAACCGACAGGGCTGCGGTATTGCATGAATTCGGCTTCGATGCGGTTTGTGAAGCTGGGCTGACCGGGGGACGAACTGCCCGACTTCCGGATTGCCCAGGAACGGAAATTGAACACTCACCTAGCTAACGATCGTTTACCATTCACCCATATGTCACAGCAGACAAAGGCGGGCGAATCGATCTTTTTCTGGTGTACCGTCCTAACAATGGTGGGCTCCATCTGCGCGTTGTCGATGGAGTTTCTTGTTTTCCTCGGCGTCGGATTTGAGGAGTCCATTGTGGTTCTGCTGGTGACTACTCTTCTTTCGACGATTGGCCTTCTAACAGGCACGGTCGCATTGCTGAGTCATCGCAGGTGGGCCAGAGCCGTCCTGTTCGTATCGTCGATTTACATACCCGTGGCTTTCCCGATATTGACCGTTCGCGGTGTCGTTCTGCCCTTGCTTTGGTGGCTGCTATTCCTTCTTGGGACCGTCGAGGTTGTTTTCGCGTTGCTGGGCCCTCGGCTGGCCTATATCGAGGATAGTTCTGATTGAGGACAAGCAGGCTGCGGTGCCAAAGACGCCGGGGCTGAAGCCCACTCAATCTAAGCTCGCCTTCAGTGGCCTGAAGGCCACTGCTCCCTCCGACGAGGAGGTCACCGACTGATCTTTAGGGATCAGCGGTTCTTCAGGTCGAACGCGTCGAGTCGAATGTTGTGTTTGCCGATGCGACGATCATCACTTGCCTTTGTAATCCTGGAAAAGCTCGGGGAACTCGGCCTTCAGGGCCTGGATTTTTGGGCGGTCGCACACAAGGATGTAGGGGTTGTCGGGATTGTGGAGGGCGTAGTCCTGGTGGTAGGACTCGGCGTCGTAGAAGCCTTTGAGCGGCGTCACTTCGGTGACGATCGGGCCGGAAAAGACGTGGGCCGCGTTCAGTTGGGCGATGTAGGCCTGACTGATTTTGTGCTGGTCTTCGTTGCTAAAGAAGATGGCGGAGCGGTAGGACGTGCCTACGTCTGGACCCTGGCGGTTGAGCTGGGTGGGATCGTGCGCGACGGAAAAGAAGACGCGCAGCAACTGGCCGTAGGTGATTTTGGACGGGTCGTAAACTACCTTCACGGATTCGGCGTGGCCGGTGGTTTCCGTGGTTACCTGGTCGTAGGTCGCCGTGTTGCTGGAACCGCCGGCGTACCCGGCTGTCGTGGCCACAACGCCTCTTACACGCTCGAAGACGGACTGCGTGCCCCAGAAGCAACCTCCTGCGAAGACAGCTGTCTGCTTCCCGGGGGTTTGCGAAAGTGCGTCGTCCTGTGCGGCAGGGGGAACAGGGGATTTTGCGGCGGCGTGGCATCCGGCGGAAAGAGCCAAGGTTACGAGAAGTGAGCCGAGCACGCAGCGAAGGGGAAGGGATCTGGACATCACTATCTCCGGGGTCGAATCGATCCGGCCTGTGCAATTCTGATGCGCTGGGAGGGGAAAGGTTACGGGCCGCTCAATTCGTGGCCAATGCGTTTGATTCGGCATATGTCGGGGCGAGTCTCGTCCCGCGCCCTACGGGGCGGGGATGCTTTGGCGGGCCCCCTTCCCAGGGTTGCGCTGCGCTTCACCCTGGGCTATTCTCACATCCTCCCTCCGGGAGGACCAAAGCCCGTCCCGTTTCAACGCGGTTGCCCCTTCTTGCCGGGAACTAACTCTGCGATTTTCACGTATTAGCAAAATATGCAATGCGTGGGTACATTAAGTTGGAGCGACATCGGGCTATCATCGCCGCCCAGCCACCCCCGCGACAAAGTTCTGTCG
>JBELAI010000092.1:0-27908 GCA_049508975.1 Occallatibacter sp.
CTCATCTTTTCCTTGATGGCGCGTTCCATGCGGACGAGGCCGATGCGGAACTGATTCTCCATCAGCTCGCCGACGGCTCTCACGCGCCGGTTGCCCAGGTGATCGATGTCGTCCACCATGCCGATGTTCTTGCGCAGCTTGAGCAGGTAGCGAATCGTCGAGTAGAAATCCTCCGGCGTCAAGGTGCGATGATCCAGGTGCGTCGCATCCTGATTCTCGTAGAGCTTGATGTTGAACTTCAGACGGCCCACACGCGAAAAATCGTACTTGCGCGCGTCGAAGAACATGCCTTCAAAGAGCGCAGTTGCGGTGTCCAGCGTCGGCGGGTCACCCGGCCGCAGCTTGCGGTAGATTTCGATCAGCGCCTCTTCAGGCTTGTGCACCGAGTCGCGCTTCAACGTGTTGGTAATGATGTTGCCCACGTCGTCGCGCTCGGGGAAGAACACTTCGAAGCTTGCCGCGCCGCTCGAAAGCACCTTGTGCAGACGATCGGCCGTCAACTCGACGTTGGCTTCCACAATCACTTCGCCGGTGTTCAGATCGATAACGTCAGCCGCGGTCAGCGCGCCATCCAGCTCTGCCTGTTCGACCTCGACGCGCTCAATGGCCGCTGCACGCAGTGCCTTCAGGATGTTCGGAGTGATCTTGCGTCCGGAGTGTGCAATCTCCTCACCCTTGTGCAGCACCGCGTGTGCCGGCTTGGCACCCTGCAGATGCGTGGCCTTTCCCGCTTCCTGCGCCACCGCCCAGTGGAGCTTGCCGTCCACAATATGGATACGGTCAACGGTGTAGAAAGTCTTGAGAATCTCCTCGTCGGAGCGCAGGCCCAGTGCGCGCAGAAAGATGGTACCCAGGAACTTGCGCTTGCGATCGATACGCACGTAGAGCGTGTTCTTCTGGTCGTACTCGAACTCCACCCACGATCCGCGATAGGGAATGATCTTGCCCAGGAAGTAGGTGCGGTTGTTCGCTGTCTCAAAGAAGACGCCTGGCGAACGATGCAACTGCGAAACGATGACGCGCTCGGTGCCGTTCACAATAAAGGTTCCGTTCGGCGTCATAAGCGGAATGTCGCCGAAGAACACTTCCTGTTCCTTAATGTCGCGAATGGTCTTGTTGCCGGTCTCCGCATCCTTCTCATAGATGGTGAGGCGCACCGTCACCTTCAACGGCGCGGAGAAGGTCATGCCCCGCTCCTCACACTCCTGCTGGTCGTACTTCAACTGCAGGCTGACCGGATCGCCGCACTTGTTGCAAAAGTCGGGCGTGTTCTTGTTGTACGTGCCGCACTTCTGGCAGAGAACGTCGCCGGGAAGGAACGGGTCCGTAATCACCATCGCCCCGCAATGAACGCAGGCGGTGCGCAGGTGATGGAGCCCTTTCAAGTGGCCGCACTTGCACTCCCAATTGCCAATCGAGAAATCCACAAAGTCGAGCTGGGAGATTCCTCTAAAATCGGTAATCGGGAAGACAGAAACAAACACAGACTGCAGCCCCGAGTCGTCCCGCTCGTTAGGCAGCTTGTCCATCTGCAGAAAACGCTCGTAAGAACGTCTCTGCACTTCAATCAGGTTAGGAATCTGGGTTGCGGTGGGAATCTTGGAAAAATCGAGCCGGCTGCGAATCGCGCGCTTCTCGTTAGGCATGTTCACTCCTGAGGCTCATCACTCCGGGTCCGCTCACCTTCTCAGGCCGGCTCCGGGCCGTCGCCCGAGTCTCAGGGCAACGGCTGTTTACTGGTTCAAACTAGAATTTCCAGACTGGTTAACTTCTCTAAAACCCAGTCCCCACCCGTGCAACCCCGGCTCGACCTTTCAAATCAAAACAATCCAGGCGCACCAGGACGTCACTCAAGCCAGGCATGTTTCGGGAGAGTCGCGTTAAAATCGCGATTTGGGCATTGCCGTTCATCCGGCAAGTGCGCTAGACTGCGCACAATCGAGAGAAGTAAGCGCAACGGGTAAGCCCGTCATTATATTCCTGCGCTTAAGGGCGGGTCGTGAGCAAAACTGCTCACACCGCCACAGGTGGGAGACACGAAAAGCCCGTAAGGACGCAATGCCTCACGAGCGCGGCCCTTTGCCTGTGCCCCCATCCGAATTCTGTGTCACTACTCTCGCCGATCCCAAAGCTCGCTTCTGTCGCTCGCTCGCCACTCATCAACTCGTGCCCAACTGATCCTAAGGCAACTTGTTGACACTAAGGCACTTGACCGCAGTACTGTAACCGTTGCCAGAGTGCTTGGCTCTGCCCCGGCCACGAATGCTTGTGTGCCACTCCGCTTGTCCTCACAGACGCGTCGGCCAGCCCCGCTCCATTCCCTTGAATAACCGGGATGAGCCGGAAAGACGCGCAAAGAATATCTTAGCGCGTCCTGACCGTGCTTGCAAGTTCCCATTGGCTATTACCCTGTGCAGAACCGGTCCACTTTCGCGGACCGCCGCTGCAAGAATAGAGCCTGCCTGGCTGGAACTACTTGATTTCGATGGTCGCGACGCCTTCGAACTTCTTGCGGATCGCCTCGGCCTCGTCCTTGGTCGCGTTTTCCTTGATCGCCTTGGGGGCGCCATCGACCAGGTCCTTGGCTTCCTTCAGGCCGAGCGAAGTGACTTCGCGAACGGCCTTGATGGTGTTGATCTTGTTCGCGCCAAAGTCCTTCAGGATCACCTGGAACTCTGTTTTCTCCTCAACCACCGGAGCCGCCGCGCCGCCGCCAGCCGCAACAGCCACCGGGGCGGCCGCTGCTGCCGAAACGCCAAGCTTTTCTTCCAGCGTCTTCACAAGAGCCGCCGCGTCCAACAGGCTCAGGCTTACGATTTCATCTACCAACTCGGGACGATACGCCATTTTTCTTCTCCATTCAGAATCGTTTGATATTGATGTTCCGGGCCGTCGTTCAAAACTGAAAGTTTCCGATGCGCCAGACCCGCGCACTTTCAGCATGTCTTACGGCCAAATCTCTTAAAAACAGCTCTCAGCTTTTAGCTTTCAGTCCTCTTCATCGGGGAGTGAACGACGTTGCTCGCCACAAGAGAAAAGCTGAAGGCTGAAAGCTGACGGCTAACAGCTCTTACGCCGCAGCCGTCTCGGTTGCAAACTTTTCCTTCTCGACACCCTGCCCCAAAACCACAGCCAGGTCGCGCCCGGTCGCGTTCAGGACCGTTGCCAACCGCTGGGCCGGCGCATTGATCAGGAACAGGAGCTTCGAGAACAGCTCTTCCTTGCCCGGCATGGTCGCCAGCGCCTTCACTTCGTTCACATCCAGCAGTTTGCCGTCCACAATGCCCAGCTTGAACTGGAACTCAGCGGCGTTATCGCCCGCCCACTTGGCAAAAACCTTGGCCAACGCCACAGGGTCGCCCGCGGTAAACGCCACTGAGTTCACGCCCTTCAGGCCCTTGAGCGCGGCCTCAACCTGCGTGCCTGTGCCGGAAACGGCAGCCAGTTTGTTCTTCACCACGCGATATTTGCCACCCGCCTCGCGGATCACCCTGCGCAGTTCAAAATCCTTGGCCACAGTCAGCCTGCTGAAAGTACCCACAATCGCCGTTGTCGAGGTCGACAGTTCCTTTGCCAGCAACTGGACCTTCTCGTTCTTCTTCGCTTTTGAAATCGCCATTGTCTTCGCTCCGCTACGACAGTGATCAGTTGTCAGTGGTCAGTTGTCAGTTTTCCTGACTCGCCGGACCTGTTGCTTCTTGACTCTGGTCTCTGCCCCTACCCAGATGGGCACTTTGTTCGAAATCCTGCTCCCAGCATCTTCGGGCCGGGCACAATGCCAGTCGGACCACAGCGCCAACTGACCACTGAAAACTGATCACTTTCAACTGATTTAGTGCTTGCCGGCCGCGTCCGCAACCGCCGAATCCAGCGGAACCCCGGGCCCCATCGTCGAACTCAGCGTAACGCTCTTGATGTACTTGCCTTTGGCCGCCGACGGCTTGCTGCGCACAATCGCGCCAATCACCGTGGTCGCGTTGTCGATCAGCTTCTGCGGATCGAAGCTCAGCTTGCCCACCGGCACGTGCACCAGGCTGGTCTTGTCGGCGCGGAACTCCACTTTACCGGCCTTGATTTCCTTCACCGCCGAGGCCACGTCCAAGGTCACGGTTCCGGTCTTCGGATTCGGCATCAAGCCCTTAGGGCCGAGCACTTTTCCGAGCCGCCCAACCACCTTCATCATGTCCGGCGTAGCGATTAGCGCGTCGAAGGCGGTCCAGTTTTCCTTCTGGATCTTCTCCACCATCTCTTCGCCACCAACGAAATCGGCGCCCGCCGCGGTGGCTTCCTTTTGCCGGTCGCCCGAGGCGATCACGGCTACAATCTTGGTCTTACCCAACCCGTGCGGCAGAACAACTGTCCCGCGAACCATCTGGTCAGCGTGCCGGGTATCCACACCCAGCCGCATTGTCAAGTCGACGGTTTCATCGAACTTGGCGTACTTCACCTGCTTGAGAAGCCCAACAGCTTCAGGCAGGGCATACGTGGGCTTGGTCACGGCCGCGCGCGCCTTCACAATGTTCTTCGAGTCTTTTCTTGCCATTCTTCCCTCGTCTCCCACCGCTTCTGCCAGCCCCGCTTTGCGGAGAACCTGGAGGTCGGACTGCTGATACGGCTCAAACGATCTGCCGTACGCAGCGCCCTCGAACAGGCCCAGAAACCGTGGTGCATTTGACTGTCCAGAGACCTACCCCGGACGCATCTATTGAGTTTACAGAAACCCATCCGGGATTGCAAACACCCCTAATTTATTCCGTGGAGCCAGGCTTTTCATCAGAGCATTCGCCCAGAGAATCCTCCGGGCCAAACTCCCTCGCCATCATCCCCATTGCCGCTGCGAGCCAAGGAATTGTCGAATAAGCTCCCGGATTGAAAGAGCGAGAGAGATGGTTTGCGGAACAAGGATGCATGGAGCCTTTTGCAGATCGGACAAGGGCCGTCGGTGCGACGCAGGGGCGCATTTTGAATTCAGTTCCATGCATGAACAGATCAGGTTGTCGAAGGCGAACAGAAGCTCGCGTCCCAAATAAGGCTCGTCGTCCGGCGTAAATACCGGCAGCAGTCTGCTCTTCTCTGCCATTGAGTAAGTGTATGCGCCAGGAAGCCACGCGCCGTAGGCGCAGCGGTTGTTAGCCCCGCGCCTCGGCGTGGGGATTGCCAGCACAATGTAGAATTGGAGTCCCGTAGGGACGGCGCAGCCATGGCGCACACGTACGCGAGCAATTTCATTCACTGCATCTTCAGCACCAAAGAGCGCAAGCCTTTGATTGCGGCGGACCGCAGAGCGGACCTCTACGCATACATTGGAGGCATTGCGCGAAGCGAAGGCTTCTCTCTCGTGGCTGCCGGCGGGACGGCCGACCACGTTCACCTTTTGTTTATCCTGCCGGCTACGCAGTCCCTCGCTGCTACCGTTCAGAAGCTGAAGGGCAGTTCTTCCCGTTGGATGGGGCGGGGCTTTTCATGGCAGGAGGGCTACGGTGCATTCAGCGTGAGTCCGTCGCAGGTATCCGTCGTGAAGACTTACATCCGAGGCCAGGAGCAGCACCACCGCAAGCGCAGTTTTGAGGAAGAATTCGCCGCGCTGCTGCGCAATTGCGGGATCGAATACGATTCGCGATACATCTTCGGGTAATGCGGATTTCCATCGTCCCTCCGGGACTTGAGAACTGTGCAGCGGCTTCATTCCCCACGCCGAGGCGCGGGGCTAACAACCCCTGCGCCTCTGGCGCGTGGGCACCCTTGATTTGTATATATATTTGTGCTGACATAAGGCATCAATACCCAGAAGTCGAATCGAAATGAGCAGGAAACCTACTATCGCGAGATACACCCTTGGCGAGGTCGAAGCCCATCGCGAAAGAGGCAAGGACCCAACCCGCGCGGACACCCCAGGGGCTGAGTCACCAGGCGCGGAGTTCTGGAAATCCGCGCGCGCCGTCATGCCCAGCGGCAAGACGAGCGTGCATCTGCGCCTGGACAGCGGTGTGGTCAAGTGGTTCAAGGTGCACGGCAGGGGCCACCTGACCCGCATGAATACCGTCCTTCGCGCATACGTCGAAACGCAAGAACGTTGTACTTAGTTATTTGGCTCCCTGATTCACCTCTATATACTGACGCCGGGGGATGGAAGAAGAATGACCCAACTGGTGTTCGGACTTACAGTGGGCCAGATCACGGCCTATGCGGCAATCGCGAATGTCTTATTGGCGCTGATGCTTGCCATTGTGACGCTTTATTACGCCTCCCATGCTAAACGGCAGGCCGACGCCAGCAAAGAACAGGTGGACGCTTCGAACCGGCAAGCCGACGCCGCTATCAGGACCCTCGACATCCTTCTGAAGGAAAAAGAACAGCAGGCGCGCCTGGACCTTTTCTCAGTCAAATTTCAGCTGCGGGCCGCAACCCAGCTCATCGACGATTGGCAGGAGCGCGTCAACGCGGAGACACTCGACCTGCCCGACGTGATCGAGATTTTGCCTGCAAACTTCTCGAGCGCCATTTCCAATGCGGAAAGGATCGACCAGATGGTGGCGGGATACATGGCCTCCGCCGCGCACTTTGCCGCCAAGGCCGAGCTCGATGTGAGGGTGCTGCGAGATCGCGACCCGGCGCTCCGCCCTGACGGTCCGCTGATCGCAGACGCGAGTATGCAAACCCGGGCAAGGTTGAGGGAAAGAATTAGCCTCCACCTAAGTACGTCCCGCGCCAAAATCGCGGAAGCGCGGACTCGGCTGGAGGCTACCTCCGCAAGCTCCTGAAGCGTTGCACCCTTGCTGGCTGTCCCGCCGTCTATTGCCGGCATTTCAATTCGACCGGTGTACAAGGATGACAGCCTTGCACCGCGCGATGCATCATGTTCTGGTGAGTTGGAGGGGTTTCCAATGTGCAGGGGCATTAATGACTCAGCAGCGATTTCGCGCCGGCGATTCCTGAAAACGGGTTCCCTGACATTCGCAGCGGTCGCGGGGCTGCATATGAACACTTCTAACGCCTGGGCCGGAGAACCGCCTCTTCCCGCCCCGCTCGCTGAATTCGGCTATGGCGATGTTGACATGGCCAGCGAAGCGCACGAGTCGCAGCTGATGAACACCCACGACGTGCTCATGGCTCTCAGCGAGGACAGCCTCTTGAAGCCATTTCGCCAGATGTCCGGCATGGCCGCGCCGGGCGAGGATCTGGGCGGATGGTACACCTACGATCCAAATTACGACTACCGCAAGGGCTTCGACGAGGGTTTTGCTCCGGGCTGCACATTCGGCCAATGGATTTCTGCGCTGGCTCGGGTCTACGCAATTACCGGCGACCAGGCTACACGCGAAAAAGTGCTTCGGCTCAATCGTCTATATGCTCAGACGATTACCGGCGAATTCTACGATAAGAACAAGTTCCCCGCCTACACCTACGACAAGCTGCTGCTGGGTCTCATCGATTCTCATCTATATGTAAAGGATCCCCAGGCCCTGGCGATTCTGAAGGAGACCACTGCCGCCGCGCTGCCCCATCTGCCCGGCCATGCCGTTGAACACGACCATCCCTGGCGAACAGATAAGGACCCCAACGATGCCTCTTGGACTTGGGACGAGTCCTACACCATGCCGGAAAATTTGTTTTTGGCTTACGAGCGCGGCGCCGGCCAGCGCTACTATGACATGGGCCTGGCGTACCTCGACGACAAGACCTGGTTCGATCCGCTCTCACGCAATGAAAACGTGCTGAACGGCCGCCACGCATACAGCTATGTGAACTCGCTCAGCTCAGCCATGATGGCGTACCTGGTCGCAGGCAGCGAAAAGCATTTGCACGCAGCCCGCAACGCCTTCGCCATGCTTGAAGAGCAGAGCTACCACAGCTTTGAGACTCCGTGCGGCAGCTATGCTCATTTCAAGCTGACGCGCTACCTGCTGCGCGCTACCCGCGATGCGAGCTACGGCGACAGCATGGAGCGCATGATGTTCAACACCGTGCTCGGCGCCTTGCCTTTGCAGGAAAACGGCAAGAACTTCTACTACGCCGATTACAACTTTGCTGGGCAGCGCGTGTATAAGGAAGCGCGCTGGGCATGCTGCTCAGGCACATTACCGCAGGTAGCGGCCGACTACCGCATCAACATTTATCTGCGCGGTCCGCAGGCGGTATTTGTGAATCTCTACGTGCCGTCAACACTGCGCTGGATTGAAAACGGCGCGGCGCTCTCGCTCACGCAGGAAGGCGAGTATCCCT
Source organism: Occallatibacter sp. (assembly GCA_049508975.1). Lineage (GTDB taxonomy): Bacteria > Acidobacteriota > Terriglobia > Terriglobales > Acidobacteriaceae > Telmatobacter. Next base: position 8,224 of record JBELAI010000092.1, read on the forward strand.
ATGAAGATCGCGTGTCATTTACGGTGACGGCCTCGCAGCCGACAGAGCTGACGATGCACTTCCGCATTCCAGCCTGGGCGCAGGGAGCGGAAGTCTATGTGAACGGGGCGCGTCAAACCGGCGTCGCTATTCCCGGCAAGTTTGCCGCGATACGCCGCACGTGGAAGACCGGCGACCGAGTAGAGCTGGAGCTTCCGCTGAGAATGCGCCTTGCGCCCCTCGACGCAAATCATGCAAACACGGTTGCGCTAATGCGTGGGCCGCTGGTACTGATGGCAGTGAGAGAGTCGCAGGCTGCGACGCAGCCAAGGATCACGCGGGTGCAATTGCTAGGCGCCACGCGCATCAGCGAGCGCCAGTGGCAGATGAAGGCTGCTAACGGTCCGGTAACTCTGCTGCCATTCACATGGCTGGGATCGCGTCCCTACACGACCTATGTAAATGTTAGCTGATCCGGCAAGAACGGATAGCGGACTTCCAATGACTGGAGTCCTCAATCATCGCACTCCAATGGACCTTCCCGCAGGAAGAAAAACCATTGGAGGGATGGTTCGAAGCGACTGTGTTGCTGTACCGCACAGGAGCGAATTAGCAAAGCGCCCATTCGCTCCCGCGGAACAGAAACTAGCTGACGTAGGAGCCGAGAGTGCTGCTGATGTTGCTGAAAGCGCTGTTGAGGCCGGTGGCCAGAGCCTTCATGCCGGCGGTAGCGCCGAAGGCGATCAGAGCGACGACCAAGGCATATTCAACCAGGTCCTGGCCCTCTTCGCGGCTGGCCAAATCCTGGAACTTAACATAGAGCTTGAGTAGCATGGTGTTCATGGTGATTCCTCTCCGAATGGCGATTGATTCGCCTTCAGCTAGGAATGTAAATCCGGCGCGCATTTTTTTAAATTGCTCTTAAGTTGTACACAGAATGACGGGGTGGTACCATTCGCGCCAGAAATCGAGGTTACTTCCGGACCGCTTCAACCGGGGAAAGGGGCAGGGATCACAATCTGCGCTCATTGCATTTTCGTGATCCCTGGCTGATTCACTTTGCCTTGTAGGTGTAGTCGTTGTAATACGTGACCCCTCCAATAATTGAATAGAGCCGCGCATAAATCGTTTCTCCATTGGTCGGAAGGCCATTCACAGTCTTGATAGTGCTGGTTGTATGACCCGATGAATAGAGGTCATAGCCCCCAGGTGAAACGGCACTCAGATGCAGATCGTACGCCGAGACACCGCCCCCGGCCGTCCACTCAAAAAACGCAGAGGTGCTGGTCAACGTCGAATTCGGAGCCGGATATTTGAGCGTAGCCAGCGACGCCGCTATGTAGGTGAAGTCGTTGTAGTAGGTGACCCCGTTGACGATGGAATACAAGCGTGCATAGATCTTCTTCCCGTTGATCGGAAGCCCATTCACGGTCGTAGAAGTGGTGGTTACATGACCTGATAAATAGAGGTCATAGCCGCCAGGCGAGACCGCGCTCAAGTGAAGATCGTACGCCGAAACCCCGGTCACGGCAGACCACGTGAACTTTATGCTGGCGCCGGTCAACGTTGAACTCGGAGCCGGGGAGGTGAGCTTGCTGGTCGGTACCGTCTCAGCGGTGTAGGTGTAGTCGTTGTAGTAGGTGACTCCTCCGATAATCGAATAGAGCCGCGCATAAATCGTCTGTCCGTTGAACGGGAGCCCGCTCACGGTCGCGGAGAGGCTTGTGATATGACCCGATACATAAAGGTCATAGCCCCCAGGCGCGACGGCACTCAAGTGCAGATCGTACGCCGAGACGCCGGTCCCAGGCGACCACTCGAACTGCACGGTGGTGGACTTTAGTGTGGTGCCCGGAGAGGGTGTGTTGAGCACAGCAGGCGCCCCCTGGGCAATCGGAATACCGCTAGTGGTGAGGCTGATGGTGGGATGCGCCGTGTCGGTCACCGTAATGGTTGCGGAGGTCCCGGTTTTCAGAGTTGCTTGAAATATGTGTACTCCGGCGTCGGCAGCAACGTAGGTATAATCCGCGGGCAGGATTGCGCTCGAGTCGCTGCTGGTGAAATGAACTGTGCCTCTATAGCCTGTGTACGTGCCGCCAGTTGGATTCTGTACAGTCACGGTGAGATTGAAAGGCGTTCCCGCAGTTACCGAGCCAGGCGAACTAAAACCAAAAGGCAAGGTTACGGTTCCGTGGCTCTCGCATTGGTTGTCCTTGATTGACCAGATCTCCTGAACGTACCAGGTTCGTCCGTTGACGGTGATTGGATCGCCTTCTCCGACTTCGCAGATGTCGGCAATCTCGTCGCCGGCGCAAGCGTCGTTGCTGTTGTCTCCCCAGGCCGCGGGATAGGCAAAATAAGCCGAATTGTCCGTGTCCAGACCGACATCCGCATCGGTGATGGATTCGGCCAACTCGTGTGCGGTGGTATCCGTCATGTCGTCCAGTTCAGTTGGATCGTCGGTGCAGCCATAGCAGGCGGAACCGGAGAATTCATCCATCACCACCCCATAAATCAGGGGATTAGAACTAGTGCCTACGTAACCCGTGCTGTGGTAGGCACAGAAATCCGAACAACTGGTTATGCCGTATTGAGCGTCAGTGACAGTGACGTTGGGAGGGAAATATGTCATATAGACAGTGTTGGGGTTCCCATTGCTGTCGTATGTAGGCTGCGGAAGGTTGCCGGCAGTGATCTGAGCGTTAAGTTCAGCCTGGATTTCGACGTCGGTTACTGTGCAAGAATCAGTCCCACCACAGACTGAAGGAACAAGAGTATAACCGCTCGGAGTAGTGCTGCCGTTCCCGATCCACTGATCGGTGCCGTCGGTGATGGCGTCGCCAAAAGTGCTGTATTGACTCAACACGCCGAAGTAGACGGAGTTGCCAACGTCTGCGAGGAATTGTGCGACGCCGGTAGTCGGTGCAGTAAGTTGGGGATTGACGTTGCTACTCCAAAAAACCGCGACCGGCTGGACATTGGAGATCACTGGACCGCCCACGTAGCTCACCTGAGGTGACGTGCAACCCGGCGTTACGTTGTCTGCGTGGACCCCGTCCGCAGGGAGTCGATTCACTTTGTATTTCACCCCGCGGACACGCCGAGTCTGCGGTGCCGGATCAAGCTCAAGCAGAGACGGACGCGTGCGTGGCCGAAGCTGAAATTGCCCCGGATCTCCCTGCGGCGCCTGTGCCCGCACCGCTGCGGGAACAAGCAGGCTGGTCAAGAAAAGCAGGCATGCAAGAAGCCGTCCATACCTTAACGAGGGGCTATTGAGGATGCAGCGGGTGAACAGATTCATGGGTGCCTCGAAGGGTGACTCGTGAAGGGATCCTGGTGGAGTTGTCAGGAAGCTCGCATTAGGTCGCCAGAGGGGCAAAAAGGACTCCCCGTGCCAGCAAAGAATCGAAGACCGGCTATCTGAGTACTTGTTTTTCAGAGCGCAGGGCCGATCCCAGGAGAGAGGGGACACTTGAGGTATCAGCCTTCGTTGTTCGAAGCTACCGTTCCCCGTACGCGAATGTCAACTAGATTCTCCACTCGAAACGCAGGTCATGGGGTGCGAGGACCGCGAGGTCCCAGCGTTCTTTGTCTCGCTCTGGCGCAGGGGGCAGGCGTAACGGCCCAACACGATTATTCGTCCCGAAGCGTAGTCGCCGGGTTGATTCGCGCAATCCTGAGCACCGGTATGGAAGCGGCCAGCAACGTGACCGCCGCAAGCGTCAACACGACTGACACAATTGTCGTCGCATCGTAGACGCCCACGCCATAGAGCACGCTGCGCATGGCCCGTAGCGCTCCCATGCACAGGACCAGGCCCAGCACCAGCCCCACCGCTGAGGCACGCACACCTGTCCCCGCTACGTGCACCATGGCCTGCCGGATGGTCGAGCCAAGTGCGATGCGTATTCCAATTTCGCGCGTTCGCTGCGCCACCATGTTAGCCACCAGCGCGAAGATGCCCACCGTGCTCAGCAACAGAGCCAGGCCCGCCATTGCGCTTAACAGGGCTACTTCGATTCGCTGTGTGGACAGCGTTTCAGCCTGCAGTTCGTTCATGCTGTAGAAGCCGGAAAGCGGCAAGCCCGGATCGGCGCTCGCCAATGCCCGCTGCATCTCGGCAGTAAGCCCTTCCACCGGTCCAGCAGTCCGCACAATCCAACTTGGCTGAAACCAGACGTGTATTAACCCCAACATTTGTGGGTTCATTTGCGCAGCGGGGATATATATAGTCTCCTCGCTCTCGAGCGGCGCCACGGGGTTCAAGCCCGAAGCGAGCTGAATATCGCCCACCACTCCCACGATCACCAGGCCCTTGTTCAGCGTGCGGCCCACGGGATTAGCCCCGTGGAAAAACTTTTGCGCGAACGTCCGGTTTACAATCGCCACCGGTTGCGTTTTGGGCCCGTCCGCGTTGCTGAAATCTCGCCCCTGCAGCAGCGGAATCTGGAGTGTGTCGAAGTAGCCCGGTGAAACGTAAACTTCGTCGGTCCCGACCTCCTGTCCGGCCTCCCGTCCATCGTGCAATGTCACGGAGTCGTTCAATGCGCGCTCGTAGGGAAGGGTCAACCCGACCGCGGCATTCGTAACGCCCGGAATCCGCTTCATGGCGAAAATGCTCGAGTCCAGTAGCTTGCTGAAGGCAGCCGGATCGTGGTAGCGCGCGTCGTCCAGCGATGCCTTGGCCGTCATGACTCCCGATGCGCTAAACCCCGGCGGCAGCGTCTGCAGATGGACAAGAGTGCGGATCAGCAATCCGGCGCCGGCCAGCAGCACCACAGTCAGCGCCACCTCGCCGGCAATCATTGCCTGGCGCAAACGCAGACGGTCCCCTCCAGCAACGGCGCGACTGGCAATTGAGGAACGCAGATCCACCTTGCGCGTCGTGAATGCCGGCAGCATCCCGAACAGTACGCTCGTCATTACCGAAACAAGCAGCGTAAAGGCCAGCACCCGGCCATCGAGCGGCACATTGGCCACCGGCAAAAAGCCTTCCGGGATCAATGACAACAACCCGCGCAAAGCGGCAAACCCCACACCCAGGCCCGCCAATCCGCCCGCCAGTGCCAGCACCAGGTTCTCCAACCAAAGCTGCTTTTGAATTTGCCAGCGGGAGGCGCCCAGCGCCAGCCGGGTCGCTACTTCAGAAGTGCGGCGCACCATGCGCACCAGTGTCAGCCCGGCCAGGTTGGCGCAGGCGATCAGCAAAATGAAGCCGGCCGCCAGCATCAGCACCATGGCCTTGGGTCGCAATTCCACCGCCTGGCCCTTCTGCAGCGGCACGGAATAGTAGATGAGCCGTGCCCCATGGTTCCGTGTTGCGAATGTCGCGGCGCGAGCCGCCCATGCGCGGTTGATCTCGCCGTCCGCTTGTTGCCAGGTGGCGCCGTCGCGAAGGCGTGTGATGACGTCAAAGTTGGTTCCCTGCCCTTCACCCTCCCGGCTGGGTTGAAGCGCTGTATACACATCCGCGTCCGAGGGAGTGCTTGCATTCTGCGGGAGAACGCCAATCACTGTATATGGCTCGCCCTTGAGACGTATTGCCTGTCCCAGCAAACTGCGGTCGCCGCCGAACGTATTTCGCCAGAAGCTGTGACTCAGGATCGCGGCCTTCGGTCCATACGGCAGATCTTCGACCTCTGAGAAGTTGCGCCCTTGAGCCGGGCTTATCCCCAGCACATCGAGGTAATGCGCCGAGATCCGCGCTGCGTGAATGTATTGCACATGAGAACCGGCCTGGAGATTAACGCCGGATGTCCCTCCGCCGACGGCTGAAATTAACGACGGCACGTTGTCCCGCAGCGTCTCCCACGCCGCTCCGTCCAGGGATATGCGCTCATCGAATGGCTGTGAGCCATTCACGCGAGTGAAAATGGCGCCCATCCTCTCCGGGTGAGGATATGGCAGGCTCTTCAGCATGAGCGCGTTCACGATCGAGAAGATCGCCGTGTTGGCGCCAATCGAAAGCGCCAGCGTAAAGATCACCGTAACCGTGAAGCCCGGATTCCTGACCATTTGGCGCAGGGCAAAGCGAAGGTCCGACCACAAGCTGTCCAGCGCTAGCGCCGCATCCATTCCCGCAACCTTCTCTTTGGTTGAAGCGCGGTTGCCAAAACGCAACAGCGCATCGCGCCGGGCTTCCTCTGGCGTCATTCCCGCGGCGATGTTGTCTTCAATCCGCAATTCGATGTGCGATCCTAGTTCGTCGTCGATCTCCCGATCGACCCTGGCGCGGGAAAACAGGTTCGATATACGGCGAATTAATGACATGACACTTCCTCCTCATGCATAGCGGAGAATCGCGCGAACGCCCTTGACCAGGCTCTCGAAATCCTTCTCCGTCTCCAGCAAATGTTTACGGCCGGCCGGGGAAAGCCGGTAATACTTGGCTCTGCGATTGGTCTCGGTCAACGCCCACTCCGAGGCAATCCAACCGCTCTGCTCCATGCGGTGCAAGGCCGGGTAAAGCGAGCCCTCTTCCACGCTCAGCAACTCATCGGATGCCCGCTGTATGTGCACCACAATTCCGTACCCATGCAATCTTCCCGTCTGCGAAAGAGTCTTCAACACCAGCAGATCCAATGTCCCTTGAAGGTCGTTTTTCGCCATGCGCACCTACCCCTAAGCAACTTTGTATGAACGATCCTACCCATAGATAAATAGGGGTGTCAAGCCCTGCACGAGGTGTTTTCTCAGTCCGCCGTATTTATTGACAAGAGCGATGAAGTCAGTGACAGCTGGTCGAGGTAACATTCGAAATCAGGGATTTTATCTTCCCCACCCTTTTATGGGACACTGGCTGTCACAGGAATTCCGTACCCAAAACCCCGCCAGAGGTAACATGCGCCTAGCCAAACTGACTTTCTTCCTTGCCGTTCTTGCCGCCGCCCCGCTCGTCTCCCAACAGTTGAACTCGAATTTCGACCGCGATCCCGCGCAGCCCGTCGACCAGCAGTACACCGATCAGATTCACAAGTACACCACCGACCCATCCTTCCTCTCGCCACTGGTGAGTTACCTGCCCGCGTCCAAGACAGTCCCCACGCCGGCGAAGGTTCTTGGCGATGTCTCCGGCGCGCCCGACATGCTGCCTTATGCGGAAGATGTCTACAAGTATTTCCGCCTTCTTGAATCTACGAGCCCCTGCGTGAAAGTCGTGACCATTGGCCACACAGAAGAGGGCCGCGAGATGATCGCCGTCGCCATCGCCGACCCCGCTCTGCTGGCCGGCGCCAAGGCCAACGATGCGCGCCTGGCTAAACTGTCTGACCCGCGAACCATCAAGCTCGATGACGCCGCGGCCCGCCAGCTTGTCGATGCATCGTACCCCGTTTACTACATCACCGGAACCATCCACTCCACTGAAACGGGCGCGCCCACCGCGCTGATGGAACTGGCCTATCGACTCGCGGTCGACAATGCGCCCTACATCAAATTCATTCGCTCTCACATGATTGTGCTCATCACGCCGGTAGTCGAAGTGGACGGCCGCGACCGCATGGTCGATCTCTATAAGTGGCACAAGGCTCATCCCAACCAGATGTATCCCCGTCTGCTTTATTGGGGCCACTACGTCGCGCACGACAACAATCGCGACGCCATGGGCATGACCCTCGAGCTCACCCGCAACGTGCTCAACACTTATCTCGACTGGCACGCCCAGGTACTCCACGACCTGCACGAATCCGTTCCATTCCTCTACGACAACACCGTCGGCGACGGGCCCTATAACTCCTGGGTCGATCCAACATTAGCTGATGAATGGGCCGAGTTGGGCTGGAACAACGTAGCGCAGATGCAGTCGCTCGGCATGCCGGGCGTATTTACGCACGGCGACTTCGACACCTGGAGCCCCGGCTATCTCATGTTTCTCGCCGGCATGCACAACGGCATCAGCCGCCTCTATGAAACCTTCGGCAATGGCGGCGCGGACACCGAAAAACGCATTCTCAATCCGGAAGAATATTCGCGCACCTGGTACCGCCAGAATCCCCCCCTGCCCATCGTCACCTGGTCGCAGCGCGACAACAATAATTACGAGGAGTCCGCGCTGCTGACGACTATTTCCTACTTCTCGCAACATACCCATCACTTCCTTGAGAATTACTACCTCAAGAGCAAACGCTCCGTAGAAAAGCCCACGCTCGAAGGCCCCGCTGCCTACGTAATCCCCGCCGATCCTGCCGATGCAAACCGCCAGGTTGAGCTGCTCAAAGTGATGAAGCGCCAGCACGTTGAAGTGCAGCAACTGTCTGAAGCCGCCACTTCTTCCATCCCCGCAGCCAAGCGCGGCGAGAAGCCCACGCAGGAAACCTTCCCTGCCGGCAGCCTTGTTATCCGCATGGATCAGCCCTACTCCCGTGTGGCCGACGCCCTGCTCGATCGCCAGTTCTGGGCTCCAGACGATCCGCAAAAACATCCTTACGACGACACCGGCTGGTCATTCTCTCATCTCTTCAATCTGAAGGTCGTGCGCATAGTCGATCCGGCCATTCTGCAATCCAAGATGACGCCGCTTGATGACCCCGCGTCCCTCACAGGTAAGGTCTCCGGATCCGGCTCGGTGCTCGCCGTCGCCAACACGGCGCAGGTTTCACTCCTGCCCCTTGTATACAAACTGAAAGGCGCTGGCATTCAAATTGCCGACAAGGCCTTCGACGCCGACGGCAAGCACTACACAACCGGCTCTCTTCTCATCACCGGGGCAGACGACAGCCAGATCACGCCAATCCTTCACGACCTCTCGCTCGACGCCATGCATCTCGCCGCCGCGCCCTCAATACCAACCCATGCCGCCACGACGCCGCGCATCGCCTTCATGCACACCTGGCTCGCGACGCAAACAGAAGGCTGGTGGCGCTATGCGTTCGACACCGCCGGCGTTCCCTTCGACTACATCAGCACGCAAACCGTCGCCGGCGAAGCCGATCTCCGTTCCAAATACGACGTGATCGTCTTCGCTCCGGTCGGCGGCGGCTCATCGCAGAACATCATCAACGGCATTCCGACGTGGAACAACGCCATGCCCTGGCAGAATTCCGACCTCACACCCAACCTCGGACGCATCGACTCGACCGCCGACATACGTCCTGGCCTGGGCTATGAAGGCCTCGACCACCTGAAGAAATTTATCGAGCAAGGCGGGTTGCTCATCACCAGCGAAGATACCGCGCAATTCGCCATCGACATGGGTCTCGCACCCGGCGTCAGTGTCGTGCCGCGCGGAGACGCCCGCGTTGTCGGCACAATTCTCAACACCGTCTTCGTCGATCGGGACAGCCCTGTCGCCTTCGGATACGGCTCAGGTGTTCCCGTCATCAGCGCCAGCGGCATGGCCTTCAACGTCAGCAACACACTCGGCAATCGCGGCGGCCGCGTTCTCATGGACCCCTACGCCGAGCGCCCCACCGGCCGCGGCAGCGTCGACGACAGCGACGAACCCACCGGCCGCAAAATTGCCGAAGCCGAAGCGCTCGTCAAACAGCAGCCATGGGAAGCAAAGAAGCTGAATGAGGAAGAGATGCGCAACAACTTCAGCCTCATTCCCGCCGAGTTGCGTCCGGATGTAATCCTGCGCTTCGCTGAGAACAAATCGTTGCTGCTCGACGGACTGCTGGACAAAGGCGGCTCCATCGCCGAACACGCAGTCGTGGTCGACGCGCACCTCGGCAATGGCAACGTGCTTCTCTTCGGCAACAACCCCGTCTACCGCGGCGAAACTGTCGGCACCTACGCGATGGTCTTCAACGCCATCCTCAACTACCAGCACCTTCAGAACAACCCAATCCCGCCTGCACCTCCGACAGAGAAGCAGTAATCAGAATGAAAACTGGGTGCCCCATCCATTTCACAGTTTGATCGTGAAATGGGTGGGAAACCACAACTGTCGACCCGCCTATGCTTACAAGCAATCTTGACCAGCGTCACCCTTCACTGTGCTGGTGAACTGGCGTCCGCCTCCACATCGATCTCAATCGCAACATCCGGCGAAGTCAGCATTCCCAGCTCATCCAGATTGTCCCGCGCTCCCATACCGAATTCAGCGCGCTTCGCCCCCGCCGTCGCGTGAAAGGCAACGCGCACCGGGGCTTTCGGATCGCCGGGAGGAAATGCCCCATTGAAATTGAATGTGAGCGGCACAACTTTCGTAACGCCGTGCATCGTCAAAGAGCCATCCATGATCCATGAATCCGCTGAGACGCGGCGAACGCCCCGCCCGCTATAGGCCATCGTCGGGAATTTGTTTACATCGAAGTATTCCGGACTGCGCAGGTCATCGTCGCGGCGTGTATTCTGCGTGCTGAGGCTGGCGACATCGATCGTAACGTCGACACTGCACATGGCCGGTTCCGGTGAAACCGTGATTGTGCCATTCACCTTCTCGAACCTTCCACGCACCAGCCCCACCACATGATGGCGAGCACCGAAGTAAGCGAAACTGTGCGCCGGATCGATCTTGTATGTCCCGGCCGCAGGCAGCACCTTGGCCGCCGGCCTGTCATGCCCGGGTTGCGCTGGGCGATCCACAGCGGCAACATTGATTGCAATTGCCAAGGAGACTGCAACAAGCAGAAAACCGATTTCCAGAAAATTGAGTATTCTCTTACCAGCCAAATTCCCTCCAATCCTGCGTCCCATGTCTTCTACCTCTGTTTGTTTTTGATCCAGATGCAGGTTCACCCTAGCCGGAAAAAGCGCCACAAGTCCTGATCTTGCTCTGAAACACTCTGAATATTTCTGAAATAATGCAGTTTCCAGCATTGGTATAATCGCCCAGCCCCTGTTTCATTGGGGAGCGTGTCCTCCTGTTCCACAAACTCTCAGTGCCCCATCCATTTCACAGCTTCATCGTGAAATGGGTGGGAGACCTCAAATCTCGACCGAAGAAGGCACCTGGTTCAGCATGGAAGACTCAACCTCAACAAGGTTCCGCATCGGCGACTGGCAGGTTGACTCCGTAGCCGGCCAAATCTCCCGCAATGGAGAGACCGCCCGGGTGGAAGTTCGGACCATGCGTTTGCTCGTTTGCCTCGCCGGGCACGCCGGCCAGGTGGTCAGCATCGATGACTTGCTCAATCATGCGTGGCCCGGCGTCGCCGTCTCACCGGACTCCGTCTACCAGGGCGTCGCATCGCTCCGCCGCCTGTTGGGCGACGACCCCAAACAGCCTGCTTATATCGAGACGGTTCCGCGCCTCGGGTATCGCATGGTCGCGACGGTCAGCCCCTGGCCAGACCAACCCAACGGAACGCAATCCATCTCATCGCCAGACTCCGTTCTCAATTTGGACCAGAACACTGGCGCACTACCAACGACCGGCTTGTCCACTCCTCATTCGCGCCGCAACGGCTGGGTCGCTCTGGCTGCCATCGGTGCCCTTTTGCTCGCAATTGCAATCCCGCTCTTCTTTCACGCCAAGGCAGCCCACAATACTTCCGCGCCCTCGCCAACGGTCGTTCCAACACCGCAAAACTCCATCGCAGTTCTGCCGTTTCTCGATCTGACCCAGGGCATGAAAGAGGAAGAGTTCGCCGACGGCATGACGGAGGAGCTGATCGACAAACTCAGCAAGATCCCCGGCCTTCGCGTTCCGAGCCCCACATCGTCTTTCTATTTCAAGGGCAAGCAGATCCCAGTCGCCGATATCGCGAAATCGCTGGGTGTGGCTTATGTTGTCGACGGCAGCGTGCGCAAGTCGGGCGCTCAACTGAGAGTCGCCGCGCGCCTGGTTCGCGCCGACAACGGCTATGTCGTCTGGTCTGAAACCTACGACCGCCCATTCACCGATCGCCTGATGGTGCAGGACGACATTGCCGGCGAAGTTGCGAAAGCGCTGAATGCAACGTCGGAGTTAAATGGGCGCTAAGCAGATGCCTTTGTGAATCCCTTTCGGTTGCACCCCCGCTTTTTGCCCTTTCCCCGCAAACCCCTTTTGTGTCACACTTCTACCCATGGGAAGCAAAGACAAAGGTAAGAAGGAAGTTAAGAAGGCGCCGAAGCCCAAACCCAAACCAGAACCCGGCCGCAAGCGCGAAGGGTTCACACCAGCCCCGCCCAAGTAAGCGCGGCAACGGCTGCCACGCTCTCTCGGTTGCGTCACCCGGATTCGTTTCTGGGGCGCAGAAAGGTCCTCCTTGTCCGCGGAGGGCCTTTTTTTTCGTTTGGCCCTCAACCCAGAGTGAGTCCCGATACCGAACCGCCGCCGTATTCGACCCAGAAAATCCTGCGTTCTCTCAAGTGCCCGCTTTACTTTGAGAGAGTCCATTCATTCAAGAGGTAGAACCGTGCCGTCGAATCGTTTCGCAATCCTTCTCGCCGTCGCTCTCTTTTCCACGATCGCCGGCGCACAGCAAACCAACCTGCCGCCGGTTCCCCAGCAATCTCCCCTACCCGCCGTAGCCCCCGCCAACCGCCCCGCAATCGGCCTCGCGCTTGAAGGCGGCGGCGCACTTGGGTTGGCCCACATTGGCGTCATTCAATGGTTTGAGGATAATCACGTCCCCATCGACCGCATTGCCGGAACCAGCATGGGCGCCCTGGTGGGCGCGACCTACGCCACCGGGCACACTCCCGCGCAAATGCGCGCCCTGGCCACCAGCAGCGACTTCATGGCAGTGTTCACACTGCAAATTCCGTACGTCGATTCCAGTTTCCGCCGCCGCCAGGACCGGCGCCAAACCCCCTCCGCCATAACTGTTGGGATGGGACATGGCCCCGGCCTGCCCAACTCCCTGCTCACCGACCACGGCGTCAATGAGTTCCTCTCCACAAACCTGCTCGGTTACAACAGCGCGCAGGTGGATTACAATCAGCTCCCCATCCCCTTTCGCTGCGTGGCCACCGACCTCAACACCTTTGAATCCATCACTTTTGCATCAGGCCCGCTGCCGCAGGCCGTCCGCGCCTCCATTTCCATCCCAGGCGTTTTTCCGCCGTTTCAGAACCCTGCCGGTCACTTCCTCGCAGATGGCGGTATCGTCGACAACTTGCCTACCGACGTCCTGCGCAACGACCTGCACGCAGACGTCGTAATCGCCATCCGGCTCCAGGACGCGCCTCTTGGTGGCGCTGATGTTTCATCTATCGTTGGCGTGCTCAACCGCGCATTCTCTGTCGGCATCGTGCGCAACGTCGACCGCGCCGTAAAGATCGCCGACCTCGTCGTCACCGTTCCCGTCGCCAGCTATTCCAGTGCGGACTACTCCAAGGGAGGCCAGCTCATCCGCGAGGGCTATCTTGCCGCCGAAGCCAACCGCGCCGCACTCATCAAATACGCTCTCAACCCGCAGGACTGGGCCACCTATCTGGCCGCGCGCGATTCGCGACGTCTTCCCGCGCCCGGCGTCCTGCGCCAAGTCAAAGTCGAAGGCGGCGAGCCCGGCGCTCAGCAGCAGGTCCTCGCCGACATGAAGCCGCTTGAAGGCCAACCCATCTCGCCCGTAAATGTGGATGCCGCACTGAAGCCCGTCGAGTCCAATGGAATCTATCGCGCCACCTATCAAACCTTCGGCACACCCCCTTCAGAAGTTGCGGCCGCCAGTCCTGCTTCAAACGCGAACAGTCCAGACGACGGCATTCTCGTCCATCTCAGCAAAGACCCCACAGGCCCGCCCTATCTGCTGATCGGCCCGGATCTGGCCGCTGAAACCTCCAACATCACGCGCATGGAGCTAAACCTCCGCGTAGTCGATCAAAACCTCGGTGGATACGGTTCCGAACTCCGCGCCAACGCCGACGTAGGTTTCATGACCGTTCTCAACGCCGAGTACTACCGACTTCTCACGCCCATTGGATTTTTCATTGAACCCCGCACCGGCATCGTACGCGAGCCAGTCTACATCTGGGTCAATCAGAAGCGGGTGGCCGAGCGCCTGCAACAGAATCTCGACGCCGGGGTTGAAGCTGGCCGCACCATCGGCAACACCCTTCAGATCTCCGCCGGCTGGCGTGCTCTGGACACCAGGTGGAGTCTGACGACAGGATCGGGCGGCGGCCCATACATCAGCGGAACCGCCCAGGAGGGCCTGCTTCACTTCACCATCGACAAGGAGACATCCGGCGCTGTCTCTCCTTCTGGCTTCCGCCTCAGCGCTGCCGCCGGAGCCCTTTATCATGCCGTCGATAGCGTCAACGCGCCCCTCGTCATGGCTTCGGCTGCGCACACGTGGCAGTGGAGAGACAAAAACATCTTCGGCCTCACCGGCGACGTCGACTCCTACCTGCGCACCAATGTCGCCGAGCCATTTCGCTTCACGCTGGGCGGTCCCCGCCGCCTGTCCGCCTCTTCCATGGACGAGTACCGCGGCACCGACACCTACCTTGCCCGCGCCGGTTATCTGCACCGCATTGCCGCGCTCCCCACGGGCCTGGGACAGGGCCTCTACGCCGTCTTCGGATATGAAGCGGGAGAAATCTGGTCGCCGGAAAGCCGCGCCATTCTCCGCCAGGACGGGACCGCAGCCCTGCTCGGCGTCACACCTCTAGGCTCCATTTCCGTCGGTGGCTCCGTAGGCGACGCCGGCCGCCGCAAGTTCTTCCTCACCATCGGCAGGCTGTTTTGAGAACTCGTTTAGAAACTGGAATAGGTCGGCCTTCAACCCGCCACGAATGCGCCGTGCCCCATCCATTCGCATTTTTTGCGAATGGGTGGGAACTTCGAACCTTAACCTGCCAATCTCGGAAGCAGTTTTTCGATAGACTCCAGGAGGGTTTTCCCGCGTCATTCGCAAATCGTCGCCACCTCGCGCGGTCCCAACCCACTCGCATCCATCAACAATTGCACGCCCTGCCAAACTCCAGGCAGTCGAAGTGCTGCACCTGCAAAAGCCCAACCGAGATTCAAATGCTCCAACGCTCTGCCCATCGCCCTCACGCCATCCACCGCGTCGACCCCATCGCCGGGATCGTAACGCATCCTCCTGATCGAACCCGACGGCAACGACTCAGCATCCACAATCAGCAATCCAACCGGCTTCCGCGCCTCAATCCATCTCCGCACTTCGCTGCAAGGCCCGCACGTCGCGGCGATATAGATCCGCGCCTCGCCACCTGGGCAATAAGGCCTCCAAAGCACACGCCAGTCCCGCACAAAATTTCGATAATCACGCCACGCGTCCCCGAAGCGCTCGGCCAGATCCTGGCTTTCGTCCCATCGCGCAACCCCGGCGCTATAAATTGCCGACATGAGGGCCGCCGCAGCCAGCCATCCGTTGCGCAGCATTGCCGCCCACAACAGCATCACCAGCGCGCACGACATCTGCATAGGATTCGCGCAATAGCGATACATGCCGCTGATCACCAGGCGCTGCGGCGGGTCGTACGGAATCGGCGTGCCCCGTCCGCGCTCAGCAAATTCCATCACCGCGGATACTCCAGGAACAGCCAGCAGCAACAGCAGTTGAATACCGATTTGCCTGCGCCAACCCTCTTCCTCCAACAACGGCGCCCATCCCCTGCCAGGCCGCAACGCGAAGATAATCTCCGGTAGCAGAAACAGGAAAATCATACCGGCAGTTGCCACTTGAATTGCCGATCTTGCACGCAGATGGGTGTTGTCGTAGGTCCATCGCGCAATCGCGAGAGCCGGGGCGAGCACGACCACAACCGCGACCCACTCGCCCACCAGCCAATGCGGTCCAAGCCGCACCACGCTTCCGCAAAGCGGCATAAAGACAAGATCGGCGTCAATCATAATCGCAGCGACCCATACAATTCCCAACCGAGGAAACGCTAGCTGCGGCACCAGCCCCCAAAGCACCGCCCAGCCCACAAGGCACGCGATCGGCATGGAGTGGATTCCGAACGTACCGCCGGTGTAGCTCCACCAACCCGCCAATGTGTTGACGATTTGAACCGCCAGCAATGCCGGAACGGTCCACAGCATGCTGAGGAGGCAAGCCGCAAACTGGCGCGGCCGCGGCCCATGCACAATGCGCGCAATTATCGCTGCGCTTAGAGGCAAATAGACCTGTGCCGCACAGACAATTTCCACGTCGCTCATTCCGTAGCCGCCTGTTCAGTTGCTTGGCTTTCTTTCCACATCCGGCGTAGCATTCGCATCGATCAAATACTTCGCCGCCTCATGCACCGCCGCACGTTCCAGCGGAACGAAGTACCACGCGGGGTCAAGCTGCCTCTCGAAATGCACACGCCACGTCACCATCGTGTGTCGATCGTCCACCGGTTTCCACTGCACCTCGGAGCTGTCCCAGGCAATCCACTGCATCAATTTGCTGCTGTCACTCACCGTTTCGAAGCGCACATAGCCCGAGGAACGCGCGGCCACGCGCATCGCTAGATCGCCCGGCGGATCTCCCTCCGCACCCGCAAAGTGAATCGTCCGCATCGCACCTGTTTTGAGACCCTGCCCCCACGCGTTCAGAGGACGCGGAAATCCAATGCGCAGCGCGCGCGGCAAAGCCTTCGCAATATCCGGGCTCTGTGCCAGTTGCCGCTGAACTGCATCTGCCGGAGCGTCGACCATGCGGCTCACTTCCACAGTTTGGGCGCGATTGAAGGACAATCCCGGCACCACGCCCTCCAACGACATGGGCACCAAAATCAGCGCGAGGCAACTCAGCTTCGCATTCTTATTCTTGCGATTTTCGTCCATCACCACGCCCACTGCGATACCGACAGCATAGAAAAGAGGCGAAGCCATCAGGATGCAAAAGTATCCTTCGCCCACCAAAGGAGCCACAATCAGCAGCGCAAGCGTAATGCCCTTGAGGACGCCGCCTGTAGCCGTCTTCGCTTTGGGTGTCAGCGCCAGAAGAATTGCCATTAGTACAGGAATTCCCACAAACATCGCCGCGGTATGGCCAAGGTGTTCGTGCATCAACTCGCGATAGACGAATGCACCAACCGCGAAGGCTACAATCAGCACAACCAGCTGCCATTGAGCCGGCGAAAACCTGTCCAGTTTCTTGACGTTTTCATCCACTACGATCTCCTGTTCTGCTTCAACCATTCGAGGGCAAAAGCTCCGCATCCCGCAGCAGTGCAAGAATCTTTGTCCGCACAGGTTTCAGCACCGGTAACTTCGCAAGCGCCAGGAGCTTCAACGTCAGATCGAGCGCCCCATCCGCCAGCTGCCTCGTCCTGCGCTGATCGTTGGAATTGTCATAGAGAAACATCACCAGCAGCCCCATTTGCAATGCCCACAACGCAACCGGCAACAGAATCTCAAGATCCTTGGGCAGTTTTTCCCCGGCAATCGTGTCTCGAAAAACATTCGTGGCACGCTCGCGAATCTCCGCCGTTCCAGGCCCCAGGCAGGACAGCAGATGTTCAGGCTCGCCCGTATATCGGAACACCACGCCCAGCAGCTTTCGGTCATTTTTGGCCAGGTCGAACTTCGAATGCATCGCAACCCGGAGTCGCGCTTTCAGATTTCGGTCGCCGGCAAAAGCCTCGGCGCAAATCCGCTCCTGCTCCGCCTGTACCACCTCGTAATACGCCTGGATAATCGCTTCCTTGCTGGAAAAGTAGTAATACGTGGCGCCCTTGGCCACATTGGCGCGTGTCGCCACGTCCTGCATGGTAGTCGCGTCAAAGCCTTTTTCGCGAAACAGTTCCAGTGCACATTGCAAGATGTGCCGCCGCGTCTGCTCGCCCTTGTCTGTTGCTGGATCATTTTTGACCATGGTCAAATGTTGAATCAGAAACTGACCGAAGTCAAGTTTTATTTTGACTGCGGTCAGTTTTCGTCGAACAATGTGACTTCCATGCGGCATTAATTCCATTTGGGTTGACATCCGACCCAAAGAGGTGTCTACTTGGGTCGGATGGCTACCCAAGAAAACAACGACGACCGCATAGCCCTGTTGCAGGGCACACTCGACCTGCTCATTCTCAAAACCCTCGCTCTCGGCTCCTGCCACGGCCAGGGCATAGCGCGCCTGATTCAACGCCAGTCCGAAGAGGTATTCTTCGTGGATCACGGCTCCCTCTACCTCGCGCTGCAACGTCTCGAGGACAAGAAATGGATCTCCGCCAAGTGGGGCGTAAGCGAGAACAACCGCAAGGCGAGGTTTTATGCATTGACCACGAAGGGACGCGAGCAGCTTGTCGATAAGGTCGGCGAGTGGCGCCGCCTGTCGCGGGCCATGGGATTGATTCTGGACAACAGCACGGGACCAACCGGCGAGGAGGCATAAAGATGTTCAAGCTAAAGCGCAGTGCAGAGGATTTCGCGGAAGAAATCAAGACGCATCTTGAACTCGAAGCCGACGAACTCAAATCCGAAGGCCTCAGCGAAGACGAAGCCCGCTGGAAGGCCCGCCGTGAGTTCGGCAATGTGCGTCTCACCCAGGAACGCTTCTATCTGAAAAGCCGATGGGAAACTCTCGACAAGCTGCTCCGCGACCTGCGCTTTGGCCTGCGCTCGCTGCTGCAGAGCCCCGGCTTTGCGGCCACAGCGATTCTCACCCTTGCGCTCGGCATCGGCGCCAACACAGCAGTCTTTAGCGTCATGAACGCGGTCCTGCTCAAGTCGCTGCCAGTGTCCGATCCAGACCGGCTGGTCTATTTGAGAACGTCCAATCCTCCGCAGGACACGGGCACGATTGATTCCAATGAAACGTTCTCTTATCCCGTCTACGATGCGCTCCGGAAGCAGACCGGAGGCCTCTCGCCGGTGATCGCCTACGTCCCGCTGTCGGGCAGCAAAGTCGCCGTCCGCTATGGAGCGCAGCCGGAAGAAGCGGAAGGCGATATGGTGAGCGGCACGTTCTTCTCAGGCCTCGGCGTGAACCTGCCACGCGGCCGCGGCTTCAGTGCAGACGACGAAACAAACCATGCGCCGGTAGCCGTTATCAGTTACAACTACTGGACGCGCAGGTTCGGCCGCAATCCCAATGTATTGGGCACTACGTTTTATGTGAACAGCGTTCCTTTAACGATCGTCGGTGTTGCCGCGGAAGGCTTTGAAGGTGTGGAAGCAGGCGGGTCGACCGATTTCTGGATTCCTCTGCAGAGCCGCCCGGAACTGAACGCATATGGCAATCCACTTGAAGACGGCAAGACGTACTTCACGACTCCCACGTGGTGGTGCCTGCGCCTGATTGGCCGCCTCGCTCCCGGTGTATCCAGAACGCAGGCAATAGCCCAATTGCAGCCCATCTTCCAGACAGCAGCTTACGTTGGATTAGGCAATCCGAAGCAAGGCGAGAAGCCACCGGTTCTGAGCCTGGCCGATGCCAAGAGTTTCCCCGGTTACGACGCGATGTACGGCAGCCCGCTGCGCATATTGATGGCAATGGTGGCCTCGGTGCTGCTGATTGCGCTCACCAACGTGGTGATGTTGTTGATGGCTCGCAATGCTACACGGCAACGGGAGTTCTCCTTGCGCCTGGCGCTCGGTGCAGGCCGTAGCGAGCTGCTGCGACAGTTGCTGATCGAGAGTTTTTTGCTGGTCACCGCAGGAGGCGCGCTTGCATGGGGATTCGCCGAGATGGCGACGCGGCTGCTGGGTCGCTGGGCTCAGATCGAGTCCAGCCTTGCACCGGACAAGACCGTGTTGCTCTTCACGCTCGGTGTGCTTGTTGTGGCAGCACTGTTGTTTGGCTTGGCGCCATTACGTGTAGCCCTCGCCGGCGGTGCCGGGCTCGCGCTGAAAACTTCCGCAGCAACGTCCAATGCGGACGCTGGCAAATCGCGCACTGGCAAGCTCATTGTCATATTGCAAATGGCGCTGTGCGTAGTCT
>JBELAI010000093.1:0-20016 GCA_049508975.1 Occallatibacter sp.
TAGGGAATAGGGAACCGGGACTCGGAGGTGCTTTCCAGAGGGAAGCGGCTTTCGGGTTTGCGCACTTGGCTTTCCTGAGTTGGATTAATGACTCAGGAAGCCTTCGTGGCTGAGGATGCGGTAGAGGGTGGAGCGGCTGATCTGGAGTTGACGTGCGGCGCGAAGCTTGTTGCCGCGGTTGAGTTCGAGGACGTAGTCGACATGATTGCGGATCATGGCGTCGAGTGAAAGGTTGTCGGGACGGCTGGGCGCAGGGACCATCTGGGCAGGGGTATCCTGCGCGGTGGGGAGGGAAAGGTCTTCTGCCCGAATGACGCCGTTGACTGCTTCAAGGAGGGCGGCTTCGAGGACCGAGGCCAGTTCGCGTATGTTACCCGGCCAGGTGTGCTGCAGGAGGCGGGCAAGCACGCCGGGGCCGAGAGACACGGGGCGTTGTTGATAGCGGGTGCAGATTTTGTCGAGCAGGGACTGCGCAAGGGAAGCGATGTCTTCACGGCGCTGGCGGAGGGGGGGGATAGCGAAGCGGACGGCGCTTAGGCGGAAAGCAAGGTCGGGCAAGAGCAGGCCCTGGCCAGCCATCTGGCGCAGCGGAATCTGCGAGGAAGCAAGCACCACGGCGCGGCCCGGCGGGCGGTCTTGCATGGCCTTGAGAACGCTGAGTAAGAGGCCCTGGCCTGGAGGGGCCAACAGGTCGACACGGTCAAGATAGGTGAATCCGGCAAGGGTGGCGGGATCGGCATCGGTGACCAGCCATTCCCTCGCATCGCGGCGCTGAAAACTAGAGGCAGCCAGAGGAGAACGGCTGAAAAGGTAACGGGCCAGTGTCTGCTTGCCGGAGCCGTGCTCGCCCTCGATGGCGGCCAGCTGCACATGTGGAGCAGCCATGTCTGCCTGCATGAGCAGCTTTCGCCAGGAAGCACTTACACCGGCGAACTGCTGGGCAGGGGGCGAGTTTACCTCTACAAGCGTAGGACCAGGGACGGAGGACTGTGGCTGGTACTGAGCGGAGCTCTGCATGGTTCTCAACGTGCCTCGCCTCCTTGGCCCGGATTGGTGGTACTGGGCCAACAGAAGTCTTATCGGCATGGAGGGGGAAAACATGAAGCGGAGAGATTGGGAAATCTCTCCGCTTGAGGGGGTAAGTTGACTAATTTGGTGCGGGGTGGCTAGCGAAAGCGCTTGGAGGGTTCATCGGAGTAAATCTGGCCGTCGCGGATGTGGACTACGCGATGGGCGTAATCGGCGATATCCGGCTCGTGAGTGACGAGCACGATGGTGTTGCCTTTGGCGTGGAGTGTGTCAAAGAGAGACATGATTTCAACACCGGTTTTGGAGTCGAGGTTGCCGGTGGGCTCATCGGCGAGGATGATGGAGGGGCTGTTGACCAGGGCGCGGGCGATGGCTACGCGCTGGCGCTGGCCGCCCGAGAGCTCATTGGGCTTGTGGTTCATGCGGGATTCCAGGCCTACGTTGGCGAGGGACTCCTTGGCGCGGATAATGCGGGCGGCAGCGGGCGTGCCGTTATAGATCAGGGGCAGTTCAACGTTATGGAGTGAAGTGGCGCGGGCCAGCAGGTTGAAGGTCTGGAAGACGAATCCGATTTCCTTATTGCGGATGCGGGCGAGCTGGTCGTCGTCCAATTCACTGACCAACTGGCCATTGAGCCAGTACTTTCCCTTGGAAGGCGTATCGAGGCAGCCAATGAGGTTCATCAGGGTGGACTTGCCGGAGCCGGACGGACCCATGATGGCGACATACTCATTGTGTTTGATGCGCATCGAGATGCCGCGCAGGGCTTGCACCTGCTGCTCCATGCCCATGTCGTAGGTGCGCCAGAGGTCTTCGACGACGATAACGTCGCCTTGTTTGCTGGCGGCCGATTGCGCGAGTGTTTCGCTGCCGATGCTTTCCAGAGCCATCCGAATCCTATCCTTTACCCATCCAGTGCCGATTCAACGGCGACTGGACGCCCCAGTGATTGACGAAGCCCGTGTGGAAAGGGCTCGATTGGTGCGCTGTAACCCGAGAAAATGTCTGAAGCAGCACTACGGCCTTTTGGATTGGTGGTCTCCCAGGTCTCAAAGGAGAAACCTGAGGCACCCGGGCCTGGCTATTGACGGAGCCCGATAAAACTTCACATTACGAGGACGAGGTGGACGTTGGCGGGGTTACTGGTGCGGTGTCCCGCTTTACCAGGGAGCCGCTCTTCAAAGTACGCAAGGTCTTGAATGGGCCGGTGACGATCTCCTGGCCTTCGGTCAGCCCGGTCAAGACTTCGATGTCGGTGGCGCCGGTAATGCCGGTGGTTACGGGCACGAATTTGACGCGGAGCTTGCCGCTCTTGTCCTTGTCAATTACATAAACGCCTTGTATTGGCGGAGTCTTGGCGGTTGGCGTTGTGGTAGCCGCTTGTACACCGCCTTTGGGCTTGTCGTCGTCCGGATTGTGCATGGTCAGTGCCTGGATGGGCAGCGAAAGCACATTGGGCTTTTGGGCGGTGGTGATCTTTGCGGTCGTGGAGAGGCCTGGGCGCAGTTCGTTCGAAGGATTGTCGAGCGTAACCACCACCTTGAAGTCTTTGGCCTCTTCCGTGCCTGTGGTGGACTGCGATGTGGCGACGCCGGTGGAACGAAGGAGCGCCTGATCGCCGACCAGCGTTACGTGGCCTTTGAAGACCTTGCCGGGAATGGCGTCGACCGTAACATCGGCTGGCTGACCCATCTGAATATTGACGATGTCAGTCTCGTCCACCTTGACCTCGGCAGTGACGACGCTCATATCGGCGATGGTCATGATGGTCGAGCCTTCGGTGTTCTGAATGCCTTCGACTACAGTTTCGCCTTCGCGGAGCGGTTCGTTGGTCACGATGCCGTCAAAGGGGGCGATGGCGCTGGTGAGGTCAAGCATGTTCTGCTGGCCGCGCAGGGTGGCCACGGCGGTCCCCAAGTGTCCGCGGGCCGAGTCGGTCTGCGCCTTGGACTGGTTGAGTCCCGCAACGGCCTGAGCGACGGACGCCACATCCAGGTCGTAGGCAGCCTTCTTGGCGTCGTAGTCCTGCTTGGCCATGATGCCGTCTTTGTAGAGGGCCTGGGCGCGATCCCAGTCGAGTTTCTTCTGCTCGAGGTCGGCCTTGGCGTGCTCGACGTTGGCTTCGGCGGTCTTTTCAGCAGCGATATAGGAGGCGATGTCGGTCTTGGCGGCGGCGATGGCGGCTTGCTGGCCGTCGACGCTGGCTTCCTGCTGGACGTGCTCGATGGTGGCTACGGTTTGGCCCTTCTTCACATTTTCCCCCTCCTTGACGTAGAGGTGGGTGATGCGGCCCATAGCTGTAGCGCCAAGGTTGACGTAGTACTTGGCCTTGATCTGGCCGGTTCCGCTGACAACCGTGGCCAGGTCCTGCTTCACGATTTTGGCGGTCAACACCTTGGTGTAACCGGCTTGCTGTCTATAAACGAACAAGGCCACAAGCCCGGCGGCCACCACGACACCCAGAACAATCAAAAGGATCTTTTTCATGAGAAGTTCGTACTCCCAAGTCTCTCCAGTTTAAGTTTACGCAATTGTTGCCGCTATGGTTCCCTGCAACGCCGAAATCTGCACCGAGGAGGCTTAAATCGCCCGAGGGACATTTGTCCAGGGGTGGAGGGCCGTTTCCCAGAATGAATCCGGATTGCTTGGCCTGTGGGAGCAGTGCATAAAACACCGCATCGACCCAGCGGGCCGCTTAGAAAATGATTGCACTTGTTTTTTGGACGGTTGAAGCGGCCGAGAGGTCTCAAATTCCGGGCTTGAATCCTGGCTTTGCCCGTGATTTTTCATGTCGAGGGAACGCCAGGCGGGTGACTTTCCGGTTCCCGCCCCGTCCAATCCCCAGCCGACTCCGAACGGAATCTTGCTCAGCCTCGCTGGGACCCGTAGAATAGAGAATCGCAGGAGTTTTGAAGGCAATGACGCTCAACAGTCGTTCGTATCTGTTTATCGCGCTGGGTTGTGGCCTGGTGATGACCCCCGCAATCGGTCTCCGGGCACAAGACGCGACGGCTCCGGCACAGCAGCAGGCCCAGCCGGCAAAAGGGCAGAGTCAAGGCCAACCCCAGGAACCGGATCCTCTGAAGCGCGAGCGGTCAGACAAAGAGAAATTTGCAGCGCAGAAGGCAGTCCGGCAGGAGTTGAAGGGCGCTTATAAGACCTGGCTCACGCAGGATGTGGTCTGGATCATCACCGATGAAGAATCCAGGGCTTTTAAACAGTTGAGCAACGATGAGGAGCGCGATGCCTTCATTGAACAGTTCTGGCTGCGGCGCAACCCCACCCCCGATTCTCCTGAAAACGAGTTTCGCGAGGAGCACTACCGGCGCATCGCCTACGCCAACGAGCATTTTGCGGCGGGCAAGCCTGGGTGGAAGACCGACCGCGGTCATATCTACATTTCTTTCGGCAAGCCGGACTCGATCGATGCGCACCCCTCGGGCGGCAACTACCAGCGGCCCATGGATGAGGGCGGCGGCGAAACTTCGACCTTCCCGTTCGAGGTATGGCACTATCGCTACCTGGAGGGGGTCGGCGACAACATCGACCTGGAGTTTGTGGACACCTGCCAGTGCGGCGACTTTCACTTCACCATTGACCGTGGCGAGAAGGATGCGCTTGCGAAGGTTCCAGGCGCCGGTTTGACGCAGTTTGAAGAGATGGGGCAGGCCAAGAAGGGCGACCGCTTCAAGGGTGGGTTTGAAACCCTGGGCGCAGGCCCGATGTCCTCCGGGCAGTCGTCAAAGGAGTTCGATCGCATCGAACTTGCTGCCAAGATCTTTGCTCCTCCGCCAATCAAGTTTTCGGACCTGGACAATTTCATCTCCGAGCACAAACTGTTAACCGGCCCGGTTTTTCCTTTTGACGTTCGCACCGACTTCGTCAAGGTTACCGATAGCACGGTGCTGGTTCCGATTACGGTACAGTTAAGGAATCGCGACATCACTTTTGTGACCAAGGACGGGGTGTCCAAGGGCTTCGTAAACATCCTGATCAAGGTGACCACGCTCACGCATAAAACAGTGCAGAGCGATGAAAGCACGGTGCAGGTGGAAGAGCCTGCAGAGCTGCTGGAAAAGGCGCAAGACCGCAAATCTGTCTATTGGAAGGCATTGCCTCTACTTCCCGGTCTCTACCGCCTGGATATCGCAATCAAGGACGTGAACAACGCGGACCATGTGGGTCTCTATGGTTCCAGCCTTGACGTTCCAACTTTCCACGATGAAAAACTGGCTACCTCGTCGCTGATTCTGGCAGACGAGATGAACACGGTTTCGTCGCGGGAGATCGGGGCAGGCACCTGCGTCATCGGCAACACGCACATTTGCCCGCGCGTGACCCCGAATCGTGCCACACCGGTGAATTTCAAGCGCAGCCAGCAACTTAACTTCTGGATGCAGGTTTACAATCTTGGCATCGATGAAACCACCAAAAGCAACCAGGCAACAGTGGTTTACCAGATTATCGATACTGCGACCAATGTCGTTGTATTCGAAAAGCAATTGGAATCAAAGGACTTGGGCGCACATAGCGACCAGTTGACCGTGGAGAAAACTCTCCCGATGGCTGGCTTGCAACCGGGAAAATACAAGGTGACGATCAAAATAAATGACACAATCTCGAAACAAGAGATTGCGCAATCGGCACCTTTTGTCGTGGAATAGGATGTATCACGCGCAATAGGGCTACCGGACAGCAGATCTGGAAGCACTATTGCGGGCTCAAATTGCACCATTCAGCAACTGCGAGTTCAGCCAAAGACGCCTCCAAGTCACCCAATGTGATCATGCGCAGGCCCCATCTCGTTGTTTTTGTAGTGCTGATCGCTCTAGGCAGCGTTCCGCTGTACGGACTTGCGCCCGCCTCGGTCAGCGGGGTGGTGCGCGATTCGTCAGGCGCGCCGCAGATTGGCGCAGAAGTCGAGTTACTGCGCCCCGATCTAACGGTTATAGCCAGCGTATATACCAACACCTCAGGCCGTTTTGTGATTTCCGCTGTGCAGCCGGGCCGTTACGCGGTCAAGGCGCTGGGGTCTTCTTTCCTTCCTTCACTGCGGGAGGATGTACGGGTTCGCACCAGCACCGTCGTCAACCTGACGCTGAATACCCTTTACGAGGTGATGCAATGGCTGCCATCGGAGCCTCGGCCCGGTAATGCACAGCCGGATGACTGGAAGTGGACGCTGCGGTCGGCAGCAAATCGTCCTTTGCTGCGGTGGCTGGAAGATGGGCCGCTGGTCGTGGTTTCCGACGGTGCTGGCGGATCGCCGAAGCTGAAGGCGCGCCTGGTGGCCACCGGGCAGCAGGGAGCCTTCGGTGAGAGCGGAGAGCGCGTTTCCGTCGCCGTCGAGGACACACCGTCCAACAGCAGGGAACTGCTGGCGCAGGTCGATTTTGATCCCGAATCGAATGCGGGTATGGAATCGATGCTGGGTTTCCGCCAGGATCTTGGATTTGCCGGTTCAGTTGAGTCCTTAGCCGCTTTGGCCATTCATCCGGAGATGGAGACTGCCGGGAGTGCGGGGCTTGACGAAGCGGCTTTCCGCTCTTCGGAGACGATCAATCTGGGCGACGAGTGGGAGATTGAGGCAGGTTCCACGCAGATTCTTGCACGGTTTGCCGAGAATTCTCCGAATACGATTCTCACGGCGCTGCCATTTGCCATGGTGGGCTGGCGGAATGGCGACAACACCGTTCGCTATCGGATGGCCACGGCGATCCCGTCTTCGCAGAACGGAGACGATGCATCGGCGCAGACCTGGCTTCCGCGGCTTTCCGTCCGGGACGGGGCACGGGATGGACAGTTACAACTGGAGCACGGGCTTCACCAGGAAATAGGGTGGGAGCGCCGCACCGATAGTTCGGACGTGGCTGTGCTGCTGTTCGCCGACAGCATCGATGGCCCTGTGATGGAGGCTATGCAACGAATGGCTGCGGGCAGCGTAGCGATGCCTGCTCTGGGCGGTCAGTTGCTCTATGACCCCGCCAGTGGAATTGTCCGGGCTGCCGGGCCGCGATTCTCCGCGGCTGGAATTGTTGCAAATGTAGAGCACAAGCTTCCGAAGGGAAGCCAGGTGCGGGTGAGCTATTCAAATGGAAGCGCCCTAATGCTGCCGGCATCGGCGCAGCCGGTGGGGCTGGCGCAACTGCTTGCCTCAGCTCGCGCACGCCGCGCGCAAAGCTGTTCCATTTCGTTGTCCGGTACTCTGGACGGCAGTGGAACCCGTTGGCGGGCTACTTATCGCTGGCAGCCGGAAGAAACGGTGACTCCGGTCGCGTCATTCTCCCAGGGCGCAGCCGACCCCTACCTTAATCTGCAATTTCGCCGGGCCATTCATCAAAGCCGCGATGGCGAGGGGGGTATTGAGGCGCTGCTGAACCTGCGCAACCTGCTTGCCCAAGGTTACCGGCCATATATCCTGAGCGATGGTTCCATGCTGGTCTTTGCTCAGGACCAGCGCGGCATCAGCGGCGGCCTGGCCTTCAACTTCTGAGGCATTCTTTCTGCCGTTTTCTCTGGACGGTGCTGCTTCCTCGGCTCAGCGGAAACAGGGTTAATGGCGTTGCGGGTTCATTGGAATCGCCTCCAAAGTATGCTATATTCTTCAAGTGGCAGCAGCGTTTTTCTGCCTGTCCAAGCCGCGCGCATCTGCCTCCGCCGCGCGGTCGAATCTGATCGAATGGACGCGTAGCTCAACTGGCAGAGCATTCGGCTCTTAACCGACAGGTTGTAGGTTCGATTCCTACCGCGTCCACCATAGAATAAGTTCCAGGGACATCCAAGTTCGATCCTCCCGGCGAAAAATGCCCGAAACAAGATGAACAGATTCGGCTTCTGCGGGGAATTCCAGGAGTAATTCGAATTTGCCGCTGGGCAAGGTTCGTTCGCGATGAGTACATTGGATTTGAGGTGTCTCATGGCCCAACCCAACAGCGGCATCGGCAATGTCACGATGAATACGGGGCTCGTCGAAATGGCGATGGCGTATTCGCGCAGCCGCGTGCTCTGCGCGGCTGCACGTCTCGGCGTTGCCGACGCGCTTGGAGACGAGGTGCGTAGCGTTTACTTCCTGGCCGAAAAGTGTCAGGCAGATGCCAATGCGTTGTACCGTCTGCTTCGTGCTCTCGCCAGCATCGGCGTTACGGAAGAGACGACGCCCGAACACTTTCGGCTGACTTCCTTTGGCAAACCCCTGCAGAGGGATGCGCCTCAGTCCGTCTGGTCAGCCATCGTCTTCTGGGCAGATCTGCTCGCCGACGACTGGTCCCTGCTGACCGATTGTGTTCGGACTGGTAAGCGGGCCGCCCAGGTCCGCGATCCAAAAATACCTTCCCGGTGGTCGCAGGATGCCGAGGCTGGTTCTATTTTTCGCGCGGTGATGGGCACGGCGCCGGCAGAAAATTACGCGCCTATCGCAAAAGCATGGGATTTTTCACGCGCGAGAGTGGTGGCCGATCTCGGCGGCGGCGGCGGATCGCTGATCCTTGCAGTGCTTGGACTGAACCCGCATTTGCGAGGCATGCTTGTGGACTGGGAATCCAGCGTGGATGCGGCCCGGCCTCGCTTCGCGGAGGAAGATCCTAACTCCCGATGCGAACTCATTGCCGCAGACCTGATGCAAGCGGTTCCGGCGGGCGCCGATGTGTACATGCTCAAACACGTACTGCACGGACGTCAGGACGGAGATGCTGTTGTCATGCTCAAGAACTGCCGTTCGGTGATCCCGCGGGACGGCAGTTTGTTGATCGTTGAATTCATCCTTCCTCCGCTCGTCTCGCATTCAGATCCACAACTGGAAGGGCACCTGATGAGCGATCTCAACATGCTTGTTGTCACCGGCGGTAAAGAGCGGAGCGAGCGCGAATGGAGAAAGCTTCTTGAGGCAGCGGGCTTCACCCTGAGCGGGGTATATCCGGTTGGAGACGATAATCCGATGGTTCGAAACGTCGGGATACTCGAAGCAAGGCCGGCTTAAGAAGCTTTGAGATCGGCGCTTGGCATCTGGTTGTTCGAGAGCATTCGAGTCAATGCGTTAATGCTCATTCAACCCGCGCGAAATAAACGACATCTTGTGTGGTTCCTGAAAGATGCCCGGCGCCGAACTTGCATAACGATTAATATCGTGACACGATATATACATGAGAGAGCGATCCATAGCAGCCGGCCCCGACTTGCTGCTTAAAACCTTGGCTGATTTTCGATTTGAGCTGCGACATTTTTTACACTTTAGCGAATGCGCCGCTGTGGAGGCGGGCTTGCAGCCCCAGCAACATCAACTTCTTCTGCAGGTGGCAGGAGCTGCCGACGATACGTCTGTAACGATTGCCTATGCGGCCACACGGCTGGGATTGAAGCACAATAGCGCGGTGGAGCTTGTGGACCGGTCGGTGCGCGAGGGGCTGCTGGCGCGCACGGCCGACGCTGAGGACAAGCGCCGGGCAATTCTGCGTGTCACTCGAAAAGGCAAAAAGGTTCTGAACCGGCTCGCGGGCGACCATGCGCGTGAGCTGAACGAGTTGGCGCCACGGCTAACGCGGGCGCTTAAACAGATCACGCTCAACGCGCATAGATCCGCAGATGCGGAGGCTCGATGAGGTCGCGCCCATCCGCATTACGCGACTTCACAGTAGATCACAGAGTGTGGCTGTTATCTGCTGTGGCCGTACTCATTGGCACAGGCGGTGCAACCCTGGCTGTGCTCTTGTTGCGAGCCATTGCGTTGGCGACGAACGCCTTCTACTACCACAGGTTGAGCCTGGCCATGGTGGGTCCGGCAGGATCGCCACTCTCACCGTGGATCATGCCGCTTGTGCCGATCGTTGGCGGGCTGTTGGTGGGGCTCATTGCTCACTATGGATCGGAAAAGATTCGCGGCCATGGAATTCCAGAAGCGATCGAAGCGATTCTGCTGCGTGGCGCGCGCGTGGACCCAAAAGTAGCAGTGCTCAAGCCCCTTTCAGCGGCGATCGCCATTGGATCTGGCGGTCCCTTTGGCGCGGAAGGGCCGATCATCATGACCGGCGGAGCGTTCGGATCACTGGTTGCGCAGTGGCTGCATCTGACCGACGCCGAACGGACAACGCTGTTGGTAGCCGGTGCCGCAGCCGGAATGTCAGCCACATTTGCGGCGCCCATCGCTGCAATTCTGATTGCGGTCGAGTTGCTGCTTTTCGAGTGGCGCCCACGTTCCATTGTGCCGGTCGCAGTGGCAAGTGTTGTTGCTGCCGCGTTGCGCATCAGCTGGCTCGGAGCAGGTCCAATCTTCCCCGTTGATCTCCATTCGGCCATTCCTTTGGGGCGCACATTGATCGTGGCAGCTCCACTTGGAATGCTCGTGGGCCTTGCGTC
Source organism: Occallatibacter sp. (assembly GCA_049508975.1). GTDB lineage: Bacteria > Acidobacteriota > Terriglobia > Terriglobales > Acidobacteriaceae > Telmatobacter. The sequence goes on from JBELAI010000093.1 coordinate 10,378, forward strand.
GGCTGGCCTGAGCCGTTTGATGTACACCCTCGAAGATGGGTTTGAGCATTTCTGTGGCCGGCTGCGATTGCACTGGATGTGGTGGCCGGCTATTGGCGGCATCGGCATCGGCGTGGGCGGCTTCTTTTTCCCTCGTGGTCTTGGAGTCGGCTATGACAATATCGCGGAGCTTCTCCGCGGGAATGCTCCGATCGCGTTGCTGGCCGGCCTGCTTATCGCCAAGTCGCTGATGTGGGCATTCTCGCTGAGTTCGGGAACTTCGGGTGGTGTGTTGGCGCCCCTGTTGATGATTGGTGCGGCGTTAGGTGAATCGCTGGCAAGGCTGGCGCACATGGCGGGAGAGACACAAGCGCTCTGGGCTTTGCTGGGGATGGGAGCGATGCTCTCGGGCGCGCTGGGAGTTCCGCTCACTGCGATCCTCTTTTCGCTTGAGTTGACCCATGCCCTGCCGGCGCTGCTGCCGCTTGCGCTTGCATGTACCGCATCGTACCTCGTGACCTCGCTTATCATGCCTCGATCGATTCTGACGGAGAAGCTGAGCCGTCGCGGATACCATTTGTCGCGTGAATATGGCGTCGATCCGCTGGAAATGGTGAGCGTGGCGGACGTGATGGTGGAAGTGTCCCCGCAGATTGACGGTGGAGAGACAAGCGACCTTCCCGAAGAATTACCCGAGTTCCTGGCTTATACGGATGAGACCTGCAGAGCGGTGGCTGAAGAAATGGCGATCACTGGAGTTACAAGCATGATCGTGGTAGATCGGGAAACGGGCAGGGCTCGCGGGAGTATCAGCGCACAGGAACTGTTAAATGGACGAAGGCGTCATGTCGACAGGGAACTGGAGAGAAGTAGTTCCTTCCGTTCAGGATCGGGACGCGAGAGGTGAATAAGGACTGATTGAGTCCAGAGCGAGACCAAAGTAGGTGTGCCCTGTTGCGTCTTGTGCAGGTTTGCTGCACCTTGAGGAGCGCGTCGACTTGCGGGCTGTGGATTCGGAGTACGGTCACGGTGGTTTCACTCTACTAAGTCCGTATTGAAAAAGAACAGTCAATCCTTCAGGTTCTGGTGCAAATCGCTCGGCCCGTCGGTTACAGTGGCCTTTGGAGAGTTGAGGAGAACGAGGCATTCCCGCATGAGTTTCTATTCACATCTTGCTTGCCATGTGAATTAGGTCCCGAAACCAATCGCATATCCTCTTAGAGCCGTTTACTCCTGGGATAACAGGACCAAGCTCCATGAGACTTCAAAATCGCCAATTCGGGAAAATGCGAAGACGAGCATGGTGCTTTTGTTTGCTTTTTGCTCTGGTCCCGGCTCCGTTGCTTGCGGACGATATTGTTCGCACCATCAGCCAGTTTGCCCATACCTCGTGGTCGGCGCGAGACGGCATCTCCGGCCAGGTTTCGTCGATCGCGCAGACAAACGACGGCTATCTTTGGCTTGCGACGCAGGGAGGTCTCTACCGGTTCAACGGAATCGAATTCCTTCGCTGGCAATCGGTCGATCGCCGGCTTCCAGATGCGCGCATTCGCGTACTGCTGACATCGCGCGATGGCGCGCTCTGGATCGGATTCAGAGATACCGGCGTCAGCCGCATCAAAGACGGACTGGTCGTGAACTACCCGCCCTCCAAGGATGTACCGGCATCGATCATAACCTTGGCTGAGGGTAGCGACGGCACCATCTGGGCCGGGGGAGCCTATGGATTCTCCCGATTCAGAAACGGAGTGTGGACATCGGTCGGAGGGGAATCCGGCGACCCGGCGCGCGGTGTGCAAGCGTTTCTGGTCGATCGCCGCGGCACATTGTGGGTGGTCACCGATAATTACAATTTCGGGCTCTCCAAAGACCCCGGACGACACAATACGATCCTCTCTCTTTCGCCGGGGGCGAAGCTTTTCAGCCGCACAGGGTTGGCATGTGGACAGGTCTGGAGCATGTCCGAGGCGCCTGACGGAACAATCTGGTATGCGGATACAACCGCAAACTTCATTCGAACCGTGAACGGGAACGCGGAATACGAAATGCCAGGCTCTCCATTCGTACTGCTGTTCGACGGCGATCATAGTGCCTGGGTCACGACCGGGAACGCGGGGATCTTTCGCACCCCGGATATTAAAGACGGGAAACCCTTCTTCGATCGGCTCACCGCCCGCGATGGGATGACCAGCGACATGGTTTACTGCGCACTCCGAGATCGTGAAGGAAATATCTGGTTCGGCACGAGCGTAGGTCTTGAACGTTTCCATCAGACAAAATTTCTTCCCATGCCACCGGAGAACCCCAAGGCTTTGCCCGCAAGCGTCCTGACCCCTGTTTCCTCCTCTGGCCAGGGCGTGTGGGCATTTTACTTTGGAGGATATCAATTCGAACACCTGGAGTCCGGTGCCCATGAAATCTATCGGGTGCACGACGGAGAACTCGGTTGCGGATGCATTTACGACATGGCTGAAGACAAACGAGGGCCAGCCTGGGTGGGTGGAACATTTGGACTGGCCAGGATGGCGGAGGATCATGTCGCTTATATCCCGGTTCCGGGATTCAAAAAGGGGTGGATCGTTCGCAGGATTGTTGTCAGTCACGACGGCGCACTTTGGATCGGCGTCTGGACGGGGGAAGAAACCAGAGTCCTGGTTCTTCGGGATGGGGCCTGGCAGGACCTCAGCGACAAGATGAACGGCCTCCACTACGTTTCCGATGCTTTCTTTGTGGACTCTAACGACAGGGTCTGGTTCGGATTCGATAACGGTGAGATTGTTGAATACGATCATGGCCGCATTGTCAGATATTCGGCCCGGCAGGGGCTTCCGGTTGCTCGTATTCTCACCTTCTATCAGGATCGGGCCGGACGAATCTGGATAAGCTCCGCGCGGGGCTTGAGCCTCTTCTCCGATGGCCGTTTCGTTACGCTCACGTCGCAGAATGGGCTTCCAGGCAGTTCGATCAGTGGATTCTTCACGGCCCCAGACGACTCCGTTTGGATTGCCGGATCAATGGGAGTGCTTCGTACTTCTCAGCAAGAACTCGCCCAGGCAATTCTCTCACCCGCGCAATACGTCATCAAGGGAACGCTTTACGACGCAAGAGACGGATTTCTCGCGCTGCCGAAACAGGACATTAACGCGGCGATTGAGACAGGGGACGGCACGCTCTGGTTTGCTACCGGATCTGGAATCGCCAGCATCGATCCCATTCACTTTGCAACCAACGCCGTGCCGCCGCCGGTTGCGATCGAATCGGTGAGCGCCGACGATCGTAAATTGGAAATCAATTCGTTTACGCGCATCGCCCCGAATTCCAAGACCATCGAGTTTGACTTTGCCGCTTTGAGCCTCACCGATCCGGGGCGAAACCTCTACCGGTATCGGCTCGATGGCTTTGATCGGGATTGGCATGGCCCGACAAACGTGCACCAGGCGGTTTATACCAACCTGGCACCGAAAGAATATCGATTCCGAGTGGTGGCGGCCAATAACGATGGTGTGTGGAACGAGTCCGGCGCCGAGCTTCGCGTTCAACTCCTGCCTGCCTTTTATCAGACGGCGTGGTTTAAGGCGCTGTATATCCTGGCTGGCCTGGCACTGCTCTGGTTGGTATTCCAGCTTCGGGTGCGCTTTGTGACCGGGCAAATCAGAGACCGCATGGCCGCGCAGCTAACCGAGCGGGAGAGGATTGCTCGAGATTTGCACGATACACTGCTGCAGAGTTTTCACGGTTTGCTGTTTCGAATTCAAGCCGCTCGCAACATGCTGCCCCGACGCCCCGAAGAAGCAATGGAGGCTCTCGATGGCGTGATCGCTAAAGGAGAACAGGCAATCACGGAAGGCCGGGATACAATTCAGGTGTTACGCGGAGAATCGGTCGCACATGGCGACCTTGAGCACCAACTGACGGCGACATGTCAGGAATGTGCAAGCTCTCAAGGCGCAGAGGTCGATTCGCCCAGGTTCACTGTGACTGTGGAAGGTGCGCAGAGGAGATTGTCACCAATCCTCCAGGACGAGGTTTACCGGATCGCCCGCGAGGTGCTACGAAATGCTTTCATGCACGCAAACGCACGGCATGTTGAGGTGGAGATCCGATACGATGATCATATGTTCCGGCTGCGCATCCGCGATGACGGAAAAGGCATGGACCCGAAGGTCGTGGCGCAGGGCATGCGCCCCGGACACTGGGGGCTGTCCGGAGTCCGCGAACGTGCGAAACTCATTGGCGCACGATTGGAGATTTGGAGTGAAGCCGCAAAGGGTACTGAAGTTGAATTGACTCTCCACTCCTCCGTAGCGTACGTAGCATTCGAACAACGCCGCAGATTCGGAATATTCCCCAAAGCGAGCAAGTCATGAACAACGCTTCAGGTGCGATCAGGATACTTACGGTGGACGATCATCCTCTCCTCCGCGAGGGAGTCGCGGCGCTGGTCAATGCTGAATCCGATATGAAAGTGGTTGCGGAAGCCTCCAACGGACGGCAAGCCATTGAGCAATTCCGATTGCATCGTCCGGATGTTACTTTAATGGACCTTCAGATGCCGAGTTTAAACGGCATCGAGGCAATCATCGGAATTCGTAGCGAGTTCTCCGATGCGCGGATCATCGTTCTGACAACATACGAAGGCGATGTGCAGGCATTGCGAGCTCTCAAGGCCGGGGCGCGGGCTTATGTGTTGAAGGGGTACGTTCATAAGGAACTCCTTGACACTATCCGTGCTGTACATGGCGGCCAAAGGCGAATTCCCCCGGAGGTTGCTACCGAGCTGGCGGACCACGCCATGGATGAAGATCTAACTCCGCGCGAAATCGATGTGCTCCGATTGATCTTGGGCGGGAACGCGAACAAAATGATTGCCGATCGGCTCTCAATCACAGAGGAGACCGTGAAGAGCCACGTCACAAATATCCTGGCGAAACTTGGAGCGAATGACAGGACCCACGCCGTCACGATTGGACTGAAGCGCGGAATCATCGAGCTATAGTTCCCCCAAATGGGGGATACCCGAATCCCCGTTTCATGGGTTTCGTAACTGCTATAGACCTCCTAAACTTTGTGCTGGAAAATCTCTGTGCAAAGACTATTCTCAACGTTCGCAGGCGGCTGGCCGGGCGCCGGCCTCCTACTGATGCGTGCGGTCATCGGAATTGTGTCAATCGATCGTGGCGTCATGAAACTGTGTAGCGATCCTACCATCCAGTTAGCGATATTATCCGTGTTCACGATCGGTACAGGACTGCTGTTGATTGCAGGTCTATGGACCCCTGTTGCGGGGACGCTGCTTGCCGCTATAGCGGTCTGGAAAGCGTTCTTAGTCCCTCAAAACCTGCTGCTTTATCTCTTAATGGGAACGATTGGCGTCACCCTGGCAATGGTTGGACCCGGCGCGTGGTCCATCGATGCCCGCCTGTTCGGCAGGAAGCAGATCTACGCCCCCGAGGAGTGATGCGCTAATCCCCATAAAGCGGGATCGTCCGAGCGCTCGTTGGAGTGCCACTAAAGATCGACTATCTTAGCTTGTCTCGTTTCCCTTAGTCACCGCACACTTGTGGAGTGATCGAAACAGCTTCCCTAAGCAAGTGCCCGGAAAACCGATTTGGTAAAACATGGAGGTACGCGCAATGAACGAAGATGCTGTTGTTTATCTGCTCGATGAGGATAAAAGAGCTCTGGAGTCGATGCATAACCTGCTTCAATCTTCTGGGCTTCACGTTGAATTGTTATGCGATCCGCAATCGATCGTGCAGACAATCCGGCGCGACGTTCCGGCCTGCTTAATTGCCAACCTCGATTGCGACGGCATGACAAGGTTCGAAGAATTGCGAAAAGACGTATTCGACGGGTATCCCATGAGCCTGATTCTCGTCTCGGCATATCATGACGTCACCAAGGCAGTCCGGGCTGTGAAACAAGGTGCAACTGACTTCCTCATGATTCCAATAGATAACGATGTATTGCTCAAGGCAGTTCATGCGGCCCTCGATGAGGCCAGGGAAGCGTGGACAAGGCGCAAATCGATATTCCATATCGAGGAGAACTATCGGACTCTGACCCCCCGGGAGCGAGACGTACTGCCATTTATAGTCGACGGACTGCTCAATAAACAAACCGCTTATGAGCTGGGAACGAGCGAAATAACTATTCGAATCCATCGTGGAAACATTATGAGAAAGATGAAAGCCGCCTCTTTGGCACACTTGGTCAAGATGGCATTGACGCTTGGGATCGGCCAATTGAATTTCTTACAATCCGCGCTTTCGTCGCCTTCGCCACAAAAGCAGGCGATTCAGAATTTTGATGGAAATTCTCGCAGACGCGATACAGATTCGGTTCGCTCAAACCGCGAGAACTTCTGCACGGCAGGTCAACTGGCTCGCATCGCCAATACGGCGAAGCTTACAAGTGTTCGCTTGTCCAGATCATTTTTAGCTGCCTGAGCGACTGTTCTCATTCGTACCGCAGGGCTTCGATCGGATCCAGGTTGGAGGCTTTCCATGCAGGATAAATGCCGAACAACAGCCCGATGGCGCAGGAGACGCCGAAGCCGATGCAGACCCATAGAATGGAGAGCGAAGCGGGCAGGCCGATGGGGAGGAAGTAGACGATCCACGTAATCACCGCGCCGACCCCAACACCGATGATGCCGCCGACAGCGCAGAGGGTGACAGCCTCCATGGTGAACTGGGTCAGAACCATGCGCCTGGTAGCGCCCATGGCTTTGCGGACGCCGATTTCGCGAGTGCGCTCGGTGACGCATACGAGCATGATGTTCATCACGCCCACGCCGCCAACCATCAATCCGACAGAGGATACGGCGATCATGAATGCGACCAGGCCTCCGGTGAGCTGACCCCACAGCTTGGAGATTGAGTCGGGACTGGCGATGTCGAAGTTGTCGTCGGCCTGGACTTTGACTTTGCGGCGGATGCGCATTAGTTCGCGTATCTCTTCTTCGACGAGGTTCTTGTTTTTCGGATCGTCGTAGCGGACGCTGATCTGCATATCTCTGACTTCCGGGTGCCGGTGGCGGAAGGTGTTCATGGGGAAGTGGATGGCGTTGTCATCGGGATTCTTGCCGCTGCCAAAGGGCTGTTTTTCCTTGTTGGCGACGCCGATGACGGTGTAGAGGCCGCTCTCTACACTGATCTCCTTGCCGAAGGCCGGCTGTCCATCGAAGAGCGTGTCCCATGTGTCGTGGCCCAGGATGCAGACATGGGCGGCGCGCTGGTCTTCATCTTCCGTAAAGACGCGGCCTTCGAGGAGTGGGTTATCGACTACGTCTTCCATCTGGGATGTGTTGCCTTCGAGCAGGGTTCCGGCGATCTTTTTTCCGTTGTATTTGGCGCTTATCTGGCCAATTTCAAAGGCTCTGACATAGTCGACTTCGCCGTCTGAGGCTACGACATGCGGGAGTTGTCGGAGGGCGAGGACGTCTTCGATGGTGAGGTTCTTGCGGGTGAGCATTTCCGATGTAGGGTTGACCTCGATGAAGGGCGTGCGCGTAACCCACAGGACGTTCGAGCCCAGCGAGCTGACCCATTCGGCAACGCGATTGTTGACCCCGTTAATAATCGAGGAGATAGTAATCACCGTAGTGACTCCGATGACAATACCGAGGACGGTCAACCCTGATCGAAGTTTGTTGGCCCTCAGCGTGTCGAGGGCCATGATGACGGACTCGCGGGTTTGTCCTTGGGCCATTACAGTTGTCAGTGATCGGTTGTCAGGGATTAGTGATTAGAGATTAGTTATCACGCATCTATCTCCAGATGTCAAGACGCGTTGAGACGGACGCCTCCATAGGATCGTTTAAGGGGAACCCGGAAACATGCTTTGTCAACAAGATCTCACCGCTGAGGACTGAGAACTGATCCCCGTCTTTACTCGTACCGCAGCGCTTCAATGGGGTCGAGGTTGGCGGCTTTCCATGCGGGGTAGATACCGAATAGAAGGCCGATGGCGCAGGAGACGCCGAACCCTATGCAAACCCAGACGGTTGAGAGCGTTGCGGGCAGGCCGATAGGAAGGAAATAGACAATCCAGGTGAGCACAGCGCCGACCCCGACGCCAAAGATGCCTCCTACGGCGCAAAGGGTAACCGCCTCCATGGTGAACTGGGTGAGGATGGTGCGCTTGGTGGCGCCAATGGCTTTGCGGACACCGATCTCACGGGTGCGCTCTGTGACGGAAACGAGCATGATGTTCATGACGCCAACGCCGCCGACCATGAGGCCTACGCTGGAGACGGCGATCATGAAGGCGACCAGTCCGCCAGTGAGCTGCCCCCAGAGCTTGGAGAGCGAGTCGGGGCCGAAGATCTCGAAATCGTCTTCGGCCTGGACTTTGACCTTGCGGCGGATGCGGAGCATCTCGCGAATCTCTTCTTCAACGAGGGCCTTGTTCTTGGGGTCGTCGTATTTGACGCTGACCCACATGTCCTTGTCTTCAGGGTGCAGGTTATGGAAGGTGCCGAGGGGGAAAAAGGCGGCGTTATCATTCGGATTCTTGCCGCCGCCGAAAGGCTGTTTGCGCTTGTCGAGCACGCCGATCACGACGTAGTTGCCGCTTTCGACGGTAACTTCCTTGCCGACAGCGGGCTGGCCGCCGAAAAGCTCGTCCCAGGTGTCATGGCCAAGCACCACCACGTGCGCACCACGCTGATCTTCTTCGTCGGTGAACATGCGGCCTTCAAGGAGGGTAAAGTCAGACACCTCTGAGACCTCGGCGGTTGACCCCTGAAGAATGGTCCCGGCAACTTTCTTGCCGTTGTATTTGACGGCCACGTCACCTACGCGGAACTGCGCTTTGACGTGTTGGTATCCCCCGTCGGCGGCGACTACATGAGGCAGGGTTCGCAGGGCCATCACATCGTCGACGGTGAGCTTTTTGCGCGCGAGCTGCTCCATGGTGGGCCGGACGCCGATGACGGGTATGTGGAATACCCAGAAAACGTTGGAACCCAGTGAGCTTACCCAATCGGACACACGGTTGTTGAGGCCGTTGATGACCGAGGAGATGGTGATGACGGTGGTGACACCAATGACGATGCCCAGGATGGTGAGCCCGGAGCGCAGCTTGTTGGCGCGCAGTGTATCGAGCGCCATTTTAACGGATTCGCGTGTTTGACCTTGAGCCATGGGGAACTCCAAGTGCAGGTTACAGATGACAGATTACGGATGAAAGTTCTAAAGGCCCGCGAAGCTAGGCCTTGAGCGACTCCATGAATGCGTAGATCATCTTTCCAACTTCCTGCGATAGCCTTTCTGCTTCCTGAGCCAACTCGCTTTTGCCTAAACCGAGTACGCGAGCAATCTCAAGCTGTGTCTGTAATTCGCAATTCGAACCTCGGGCTATACCCAGGAACTGTTTGAATTCGCCAAGGCTCGCCCTGCCTTGTCCCTCAGCAATGTTGCTGGGCCCTGAAACAGCCGAGCGCCTTATTTGGCTGGTCAGGCCGTAGATCTCTTCGCGAGGAAAATCCTTGGTCAATCGATAGACCGCTACTGCGAGTTGCATCGACTTCTGCCATATTTGCAAATCCCGGAACGACTGAATCATGAAGCAACTTTCTGGAGGGCAGATGACAGGTCACAGATTTCAATTGACAATTTCCGACTGTCGGAGAGAGATTGACTGTTCATCTTGCCT
>JBELAI010000094.1:0-19912 GCA_049508975.1 Occallatibacter sp.
GCAAAGAACCGCGCCCTTGACACCCGAATCCTCACCGCCGGAGATCCCTGCGCTGTTTTCCCGAAAAACGGCGCAAAAACAGTATTGACAAAGCCGACGCTGTCATACATGGGCTATTCTCGCGTTCTCCCTCCGGGAGAAGGTGCGCCGGCTGTCTCATCCATCCGCTGGCCGGCTACGCCGGTGGACGACTGTCACAGAGCCATTAAGGTTTTGCGCGATCGATCTGGAGTTTCTCTCAGCCTGTTACTACCCCTGTTCTCCCAGCTTATACATGTACTTAATAGCCGACTTATACACCAGGGTCTTGTTCCGCCCACGGACCTTCAGGCAGTTGCGGTCGTACCACTCGATACAGCCCTCCACGGGCTCACCGTCCTCCAGCACAATCACCATCGGCGTCTGCGACTGAATCTGCTTCTGCAGGTAAAACAGCTCAGCCTGGCGGTACGTGCCCTCTTCCATTCCGGATTGAGCCGGGAAGCGGAAGGGAAGCGGCGCGGCGAGGCCTTTTCTACCGTGAACTTGCGGCGCGCGAAGTTTCGAGCCGATCTCGTTCGGCTGGCCGGACTCCTGTCCACTGACATTGCGGATTGACGGCAAAATGGCGTGAATGCTCATAGGAAACAACCCTCCAAGGGGAAAAATAAAACCAGGGTGTCAGCTAGCGAACTATCGCGTTTCGAAGAATGCAACCCCTGCCCGTTACCGGGAAGAACAGATACCAAGCCCAGATGGCGTAAGTGGCCATCGAAAACAGATGCCAAACGGTGTGAGATTGCTTGTTATTGTAAAGATGCCGGAGCACAAATGGGGGTTGCTCTATATTTTTTTAACGCGAACCGGTGTTTTTTTCCGCTTCTCCGGAATTAATTCCGGACCATATCTAATTCCGTTCTATGCCAACCGCCATCGCGTCCAACGAAAGGGAGCGCAGCAGATTCCTCCGCATGCCCGACTCCACCTGCACCAACGCCCGCGCCGCGCCGTCAATCCAATCCACCGTAAGTCCCTGTGCCATTCGTTGCAATTCGCTTCCCAGGTCCAGGTTGCGAATTAGCTGTGGTGTCCCGGCCACCATCAGCAGCAGATCTTCAATCAGGCTGCCCATCGCGCGCAGCAGGTTAATTGTCTTTTCCTGCCCATCGGCCCCCGCGCGGTAGCTTTCCGTGGCATGAAAAAGCTGCGTATAGTCAGGCTCGCCGAGCGCCGTCCGCAGCATCACCAGCGCGTCCTGCCTACTAGCAAGATAAACGTCGAGATCGATGTTCAGCGCTCGCCCCACGGCGCCCTCTGCGAGCCGCGCAGCCAGCGCCCGGTCGGCTTGTTTCAAGAGCGGCCGTCGCTTGGCAAGGAGTTGCTCCAACTCCGCCGGCGGCAGAGCGCCCAGCCTGTGAACGACAGCGCGCGACCGGATCGTCGGCAGCAATTCCTGGGGATTTTCGGTAAGCAGAATCAGCGACGTATGCTCCGGCGGCTCCTCCAGCAATTTCAGCAAACTGTTTGCCGCCTCTTTCATAAATGCGGAAGAAGTAAAAATGGTAAAAGTGCGCTTCGATTCAACTGGCGGCCGGTAATACGCCACGTGAATCACCTGCCGCACCTGGCCAATCTTGATCTGCAGTTGCGGCGGATCGGGCGGAACAATCAGCACGTCCGGGTGCGTCTGGATCAGGATGCGCGTCTCGCGTTTGTCGGTTTCGCGGAGGGCCTCACGCGCCTCCACAGCCTCAGCCACGCGCTCTTCCAGGTTGGCCGCATCGGCAATGCGCTTGCAGTTCGAGCAGACGCCGCAAAAGTCCGGCAGCCCGTCCGATTCTGTGGGATTGAGACAGTTGACGGCCTTCGCCAGCATCAGCGCCAGCGTATATTTGCCTGCTCCCCGCGGCCCGGCGAGAATCAGCGAATGCGGAAACCGCTCCGCCCGAATGCTCTCGCGGAGGTGCGTAACGGTCTGCGTATTGCCGAGGAAATCGTGAAAGCCCACGTGTTCGAGTCTAAGGTATTTTCAGGCCGCGGGTTTGGTCACTCCCACAACTTTCGCCGCGGATCGGAGCTCGGGCAAGAGTGCGCTGTAGGAAACGCCGGTCAGTCGCTCGCTTTCGGCCCACAAGCGCTGGGCGAGAGCGGTGTCCTCTGCTGCGGGTGCAATCTTTGCCGGAACCGGTGGCCCCTTCATCTCCTGGAAGTTCTTCGGGCCGTAGTAGCCGCCGGGAACAACTTCGGGATCAGTGGCTGCCAGAAGCGTGGGAAGAGCGCCACTCGCCGCATCTTGGGAGAGAAGTGGCTTGAGGAATATGCTCAACAGCCGCATAGAGAAGTTCCCCTCCCCGGGGCCGCTGGTCTGCAGATTGGTAACCGCATAGCCGGGATGGGCCGCCGTGCTGAGAATCGGCGAGCCAGCCGCGGTGAGGCGGCGCTGCAGCTCGAGCGCGAAGACGAGATCTGCCAGCTTGGATTGCGAATAGGTACCGAACATCGGTTTGTATACCCTCTCTGACTGAAGGTTTTCGAAGTCGATCTTTCCGAAATTGGCTGCGCCGCTTGCCACCGTCACAATGCGCGTGCCGGGTTGCCGCTTGAGATGCGGAAAAAGCAGCGCGGTCAGCGCAAACGGGCCAAGGTAGTTGGTAGCGAACTGGCGCTCAAAACCGTCGATAGTGATCTCGCGTTTGGGCACGGCCATCACGCCCGCGTTGTTGATCAGCAGATCGATCGACTGACCCGGGAATCGTTCCGCGATGAAACCGGCAAACGCGCGAACGCTGACCTGCGAGGCGAGGTCGAGGATCGCCGGATGAAGTCTGGCGGCAGGAACTTCCGCGCGAATGCGGCCGACCGCGTCGTTGGCCTTGAGGTCCGTCCGAGCGGGCAAAATCAATTCCGCGCCGCGTCGGGCGAGCTCAAGAGCAGCGTGAAAGCCAATGCCGGAATTGCATCCAGTAATGAGGACCCGCCGGCCGGCCTGAGAAGGAATATTGCTTGCGTTCCAATTGGTATTCGTCATCGATGTAGTATCGTGGCAATAGTATCCCTTGGCAATAAGGAACCTTTTTTGCCCGTACTAACCATGAGGTGACTAATGGGAAAATCAAGAGTTATGGAAGAGATTATTGCACTATGCGATACGCTCTCCCCGGAAGAAGATGATTTGAGTCGCGAGATTGTGAACCGTCTTGCGGACAAATGGTCGCTCTGGACCATGGCTGTGCTGGCCTCGGCTGGTATCCCACTGCGTTTTTCTCGAATCATGGATCAAGTGGAAGGCGTGAGCCAGAAATCGCTCACCAAGGCGCTGCGCCAACTGGAGCGCGACGGCCTCGCAACCCGCAAGGTCTTCGCCGAAGTCCCGCCTCGGGTTGAGTATGCTGTTACCGAGCTTGGCCTGGAGATGCTGGAGCACGTAGAACCGCTTTGGATCTGGGCAGCAACGAGCGTCAAGCGATTTAAAGCCGCTAGAGCGGACTATGACAGAGGGCTCACCCCGAATGGCGCACGTGAGAGCGGCCCGGTTCCGGAGCGGGTCTGGTAGTCTTCCGATTATGAAACGGCCGGCGCTGATCGTGATCGACATGCTGAACGACTATTTAGGCACGTGGGAGCAGGGGAAAAGACAAAGGCTGACCCAATCGATCAACGAGCTCGTGGGGCTGATGCACAGCGCTTCCAACCCGGTGATATGGGTTCGGCAGGAGTTTGAAGAGGACCTGCGCGACGCATTTCTGGAGATGAAAGCCAAGGATATTCGCGTCACAATCAAGGGGACCGAGGGTTGCCGGATTGTGCCCGAATTGGCGGTTGCGGAACAGGACCCGGTGATCGTAAAGAAGCGGTACAGTGCGTTTTATCGGACGGAATTAGAGAAACTGCTCGCGCAGATGAGGCCGGATACGCTCATTCTAGCGGGAATCAATACGCACGCCTGCATTCGCACTACGGCTATCGATGCCTATCAGCGGGATTGGCCCGTCGTTCTTGCCGCGGACTGCGTGGATTCGTACGACCAGGAGCACCACGCAATTTCTCTCGCGTACATGAAGGACAAGATTGCTGCCGTCATGAGGAACGACGAGATTCGATTGGCGCTGCTTCATTGCGACACCCACGATGCACTTAGCTAACGCGGGACCGGAACAGCCCTGATTCCATTCTTTGGCCGCAGCGTAATCTTCGGCTGCGGCTCGACGTTTTGCCCAGGCACCAGGGCCAGCCGCCACCGCTGCGCAATTGTCGCCAGTGCCAACGTCGCTTCCATCATCGCGAACGACTCGCCGATGCATTGCCTTCCGCCGCCGCCAAAAGGGAAGTAGGCAAACCGTGGCCGCGCGGCCTTCGCCTCAGCTGTGAAGCGCTCTGGCCAAAACTGCCCGGGGTGAGGGAACCAGCGCGGGTCGCGATGTACAAAGTATTGGCTGAAAAACACCATGGTGCCTTTCTTCAGGCGGTATGGCCCGATCGCCACGTCCTCCAGCGCCTCGCGTCCCATGGCCCACGCCGGTGGATAGAGCCGCATGGACTCAGACAGCACCATGGCGGTGTATTCGAGCCGCGGCAGGTCTTCGAGCGTGGGTAGGCGGCCGGCCAGCACCGCTTCAAGCTCTTCATGCAGCTTTGCCTCAGGTGCCGGATTCCGGCCCAGCAGCAGCCATGTCCACGCCAGCGCATTGGCCACCGTTTCATAGCCAGCCAGAAACAGCGTCAGCACCTGGTCGCGTAGTTCGTCCGCCGTCAGCTTGAGCCCATCGCCTTCCGTCTGGTCGTCGCGCGCCGCGAGCAGCATTGACAGCAGGTCGCCCCGATGGTCCAAGGGGGCGGCAGCTGCTTCCGCACGCCTCCGCTGGATCATCCCGTCCACTACCTCATCGAGCCGGGCCTTGGCATGACGAAACCGCTTCATTCCCGGCAGCGGCGAGTTCAGCAGGAGCTCTGCCCGCGGCATTGCCACCAGGTAGTTGTAGAGGTCCATGACGATGTTCACCTGATCGTTGATAACCTGAATCTCGGGCGTCACCTCGGTATCGAAGAGCGTGCGCGCGGTAATCTTCAGCGCCAGCCGCATCATTTCCGACGCTATATTCAGTGGTTGGCCAGCTTCCCATTCCGCGCTCAGCCCATCGGCAATCTCGACAATTTGCACCGCATAGCGCTGGATGCGTTGGCGATGAAATGCGGGCGCCGCAATCCGTCGCCCCCGTTTGTGTGCTTCGCCGTCGGAGGTGATCATCCCCTCGCCAAGCAGGATCTTCATCCGCTTTTGCGTGCGGTCTTTGCCGAACGATGCAGCCTTTTCGATCAGCACTTCGCGAATATCGGTTGGGTCGTTGAACAGTACAACGTCTCGAAACAGGATGCGGTAGTGCGCCGCGCGCCCGAATTGCCGCAGATGCTCAAACAGCAGAATCGGATTGTTCGGTTTGAAGAACTTGTGGAACAGGTAGAAGGGCAGATTCATCCGCAGGCCCGGCGGGTAGACATAGCGGCCGCGATGGACAAGCTTCTCGATATCGCTGGGTGCCTGCCCGTTGATGGGAATTTCCTGAGTGCCCACGCTTCGAGTCTAGAGCATTCGCGTTTTCGACTGGTGCAGAAAGCACCTTCCGGCGGTCCAGGCAAGTTGAATTCAATTTGCGGCATCCTTTCGTACGACAGGCGAATCTCTCCAAGTGCAGGAAGAGATCCGCGAAAGAAAGGTCATTTATGTCCGACGACAAAGCGCTGCGCCAGCACCTCATCAAGCTCCTCAACGGCGGAGACGCCCACGCGGACTTCGACCGGGTGATTGAAGATTTTCCTGTTGAACTGCGCGGCAAGACACCGCAGGGCGCGGAGCATTCGCCGTGGAAGCTGCTCGAACACCTGCGCATCGCCCAGTGGGACATCCTCGACTTCACGCGGAATCCCCAATACAAATCGATGGAGTGGCCCAAAGACTATTGGCCTGAAACTTCCGCGCCGCCGAACGCGAAGGCCTGGGATAAAAGTGTCGACGCCTTTCACCAGGATTTGAAGGCCATGTGCGATTTGGTGGAGGATGAAAAGACCGATCTCTTCGCCAAAATTCCCCACGGCGATGGCCAGACATATCTCCGCGAGGCGCTGGTGCTGGCCGATCATAATTCATACCATCTGGGGCAACTGCAGCTTGTGCGGCGCTTGCTGGGGGCGTGGAAATAAAGCCGTGCGCCCCTTTGTTTTTGTCTTGAGGATCCCGCCTCTGAAGTTCTTCGATTTGTTCGTTGCGAATGTTCGCAGCAAAGGTTCCGAAAAGCAGGTCCTTCGATTCCGCTGAAGTACGCTTCACTCAGGATGACAGGTCTGTTGTTGATATGAATATTGGAAACAGGACACGAAGGCGGGAAACCTCACATCCGATGGCCGACTCGTCCATTCGGAATGCTAGCGGCTTATTTTAAGCAACCTCGCGGCTACCGCATCCACAATCTTCCCGTGCACCTGATCGATACTCAGGTCGCCTTCAATAAGCACCACCCGGTCCGGCTCGCGCGCCGCAATCTCTCTATACTTCTCCCACACCCGCGCGAAGAAGGCATCCTGCTCCGCTTCAAAGCGGGATTCGTCGGGCTCATTTTGATCGCTGGCCCGCTGGTTGCGCCGCCGCGCCCGCTCCAGCGAGTCTTCAAGGCTGGGCAAGAGCAGCAGCGTAAGGTCGGGCTTCAGGTCCCCGCAGAGAAGGCGGTGGAGTTCGAGGACGGGCGCGGAACCAAGCTGCCGCCCGCCCCCCTGGTACGCCTCCGTGGAGTCGGTGAAGCGGTCGCAAACAACGATTCTGCCCTGGTCCAGTGCCGGCTGAATGACCTCGGCGATGGCTTGCGCCCGGTCCGCAAACATCAGCGCCATCTCCGTCATCGGCGCCAGTCCGGATTGCCGGGAATCGAGCACCAGCGCGCGGATGCGGTCGCCCGTCTCGGTCCCACCCGGCTGCCGGGTAAGAACCGGTTCTTCATCCGGAAGCCGCTTCTTGAGCCAGGCGGCAAGTCTTCGGATTTGTGTGGTTTTGCCCGATCCATCCAGGCCTTCCAGGGTGATAAACAGACCGCGGGGCATGGGCTGAGTCTATCACTTGCACAAAAGGGCACCCGATCGAACAAAGATGTGATACCGGCACTGACGACCGTGTTGCATTTGTGTTACAACAGGGTGTTTTCAAAGTTGCAGGAGGCAGGCGACTGCGCTCCCTCAGGAGTTTAAAGTGAATCTCTCACATCTTGCCAAGCTCTCCCTCCTTGGCACCTTGGCTGTTGCTCTTTTCGCATCAGTCCGCCTCGACGCTCAAAACCTCACCCTTGAAGGCCAGACTGGCGGGTTCCTCACGCCCACAGCCTACGTGGTCGAATCCGGTAAAGGGCACACATTTTCCCACCCCGCCGTCGGCTTTCACTTTATCGACGCCTCTACGGTTATTGGCTACATTGAGACATTCAGCATCACGGAAGGGTTCGCCAACCGCGCCGAGGCGGGCTATACCCGCAGCGTGCACCAACTCGGCAACACACCGGTGGCCACCGCCGACAACGCAGCCACCAGCAGCCTGTGGGATTTCAACGGCATGAATGTCATTCACGGCAAGGTGGTAGGCATCAAGGACGGGCAGTTCGGCCCATGGACACCCGGCCTGGCGGTCGGAGGGGTGGTGCGGACGGGAGATAAGTTTGTCTCCGGCGCACTGGTCCAGGAAATTGGGGGGCTGCTGGGTGAGGTTGTGCCGGCGAAGGCCTACACCAATGGAGACATTTACATTTCGGCCACCAAGACATGGGCCAAGCCGCCGGTTCCGTTTCTGTTGAACTTCGGCTGGAAGGCCACCAACGCGGCAATCTTCGGCATCGGCGGCCAGTCCACTCGATTCAGCGGGCGGTTCTACGGCGGGCTGGGAATTCCGCTGCCCCTGTTCGCCGGCATCGTGATTGTGCCTTCCGCGGGCTTTACGCAGGAGCCTCGGACAGTCAAAGGTCTGGGTCCCGCACCGCCGAATGGCATCCCTCTGTTGTCCGGCAGGGCTGACCTGCCCACTACCCTGGACTATGCCGTCCGCGTAACGCAGCGCGAACATCCACACTTTGCTTTCGATATCGGCGTGGGCCAGGTGGCGGGGAGTATCGGCAACGCTGTAGTCCCAACCGGCCTGCCCGCACCCTATCCGCCTTATGTCTTTCCGCCGGTGAATCTTGAGGCGCGGCACGTGGTTGGGATGGGGATCAGCATTCGGCCCTGATTGGCTGGAGCGGAATGTAAGTCTTTTGTTTTGCAAATGGGGCAAAAGTCGATTTTATGTAAGTCCTTTGTTTGAGGGGGTAAAAATCGGCCAATTCATATGTAACATGTTTGTTTTCAATTGATTGTGAAAATATCCGGAAAATGGCATGTGTTTTTGCGGCGGGAGGGCTTATTTTTCGATCCGGATGAGCTTTCCTGCCGGGGGTCTGCTCGATCTTTCTTGATTGTGCTCCGAAACAGGGAAAAGAACTGCAAATTGCGGGGGAAATTCTCTTGGACTGAGGGAACGGCGGAAGACGAGCGGGAAGAAGGGTTCACCGCGTCCCAATACAGGCTGTTTCGAAACCTGAAAAACGTGCGGGCAGGAAATCATTCGCTAGCCAGTTTCGGGCCGCCCCTCTGGGGCTCAGGGATTTTAACAGGTCGCTTTCCCCGGATTTCATCCGGGGCTATTTTCATGTCTTCCCTCTGGGAAGAGGGGGAACTCTTGGGGACTGGGGAAATTGTGCGTCTCGTCCCTACACTGTGTGTCTCGTCCCTACACTGTGCGTCTCGTCCCAATACTGTGGGTCTGGTACCTATTTGAGGACCGGATCAGCGGGGCTCTCCTCAAATAGCCGTATGCCGGCAATTTCCAACTCGAGTCCGCCAAATTCGGGGTGATCGTTTTCGCGAATGCGGTAGGCCACGTCGACCAGGCTTCCCTGTATTAGCCCCAGTGCCGCGGCGCGTCCCGCCAAGTCCCAGCCGACACCGCGAATGGTCGCGTTCGCAATGGGCATGCTCCCGCTGGGCACGGTTGGAACGGCCGACGGTGCCGCATCCTGCGTCAGCTCCAGCCGGATATGCCGTTCCTTCATGATGCGCGGCGCAGTTACCAGCCTTGTTTTGCGCGCCACAAAAATCGGTTCGGGATTCCCATGGCCCAGCGGCTCGAGCTTCCGCAGCCATCCGGCCAGAACCGGGGTTATGCGATCAAGCGGCAACTCGGCATGGATGCGCAGCAAATGCTCTGGTTCCCGGGCAGCAAGATGTTCCTCGCAATACAAGCGCAACCGCCGCTTCAATTCCCGCAGATTGTCCGCCGGCATGGCAAAGCCGATGGCAAAAGCGTGACCGCCAAAGCGCGTAAACAGATCCGCGCAGCTTTCAATTGCGTCCAGCAGTTGGAACCCGTCCACCGACCTTCCCGAGCCGTGCGCCACGCCGTCTTCAACGCTGATGACTATTGCCGGTTTGGCGGTTCGTTCCACCACGCGCGATGCCAGAATCCCAATCACTCCGCGATGCCACCCGTCGCCGTCGACGACCAATAGCCGATCGGCCGCCAGTTCTTCATCCGCGCCTAACCGCGCGTGAATTGCGGTCAGCGCTGTTGCTTCCGTATCGCGCCGCTCCCGGTTCAAGCGCTCCAGCTTGGCTGCTAATTCAGTCGCCCGGCCGTGATCGCGCGTCGAAAAAAGCTCGATGACTTCCGAAGCCACATCCATGCGACCGGCGGCGTTGATGCGCGGCGCAATGCGGAACGCCACATCGAATCCAGTAATCTGCTTCGCTGCCGGGTCGAGCGCCGCCACTGCGAACAAAGCGCGTAGCCCCGCTCCGGCAGGGTGCCGCAACTCGCGCAGTCCGAGCGCCGCAATTACACGGTTCTCACCCTGCAGTGGAACCGCATCGGCAATCGTGGCGATTGCAGCCATCTTCAAAAAACTCGGCAGCGTTTTTTCGCGCGTCTTTACTGAGTCGCGCCGCTCGAGCAAAGCCTGGGCCAGCTTGAGCGCAATCGACGCTCCGCATAACGACTTTTCCGGATAAGCGCACTGCGGCTGGTTGGGGTTCAGGATCGCGAACGCGTGCGGCACCGCATCGCTCGCCTCCAGGAGATGATGGTCGGTGATGATCAGGTCCAGGCCGAGACGGCGCGCGGTCTCCGCTTCAGCAAAGGCGCGCATCCCGGTGTCGACGGTGATCACGAGTCGCACGCCGTCAGCATACGCCGCCTCAAGCACGCTCGATTGCAGCCCATAGCCCTCGCGCAACCGGTGCGGCACATGGAAGCGCACTATCCCGCCGAGCATCTCGATGGCTGTTTTCAGCAGCACCACCGCCGTCGTGCCATCCACGTCGTAATCGCCGTAGAGGAGCACGGGCTGCTTCAGGGCAATCGCCTGCTCCAGCCTGTCAACGGCTGCGGCCATGCCCATCATCAGCAGGGGATCGTGGAGATGTGAGATTTCCGGATGGAGAAAGGCGAAGGCCGCATTCTCTTCGGTAATGCCGCGGGCCACCAGCAGCTCAGCCAGCACTTGCGGCAGCCTTGCGGTCTTTGCCAGTTCTGCCGATGCTTCAGGATGCGGCTCGTTGAGCACCCATCGCTGATTGGGACGTTGATAGGGTGGCGTGCCCAAAGTTCATAAGCTCCAAAGAGCACAAGCAGATCCTTCGACTCACCACCCCCAAACTGAAAAGCGTTTGGGGCCCCGTTCGCTCAGGATGACATCGCGTTGGGGACACTGCGCTTACTCATCCTCGTCGTCGTGTTCGTGGTCGTCGATGACAATGTCCTGGAAGCTCTCTATGTCTTCGAGCAGCGTTTGGAAACGCTCATACCACGGTGTCGTAGTCTCGTGCAGAAACACCAGGCCTTGATAAACAAAGCCAAGTTGAATGTAGCCGAGGTTGCCGGCGTACTTGCGCAGCCACTGCGCTTCGACCAGCTCCGTGGCCTCTTCATCCGGGAAATTCATCTCCCCAGCTTCTTCAATCAGAGCATCCAGTTCCTCGCGCTCCAGCGTCATCTCGCTGAACGTCACAAAGGGAGCGCCCACGTGCTTGGCCATCTCCACGAAGTCTTTCCACGAGTCGGGGTTGTTCTGTCCTTCCCACAAAATGGAGGGAATGTCTTCGGTGACGTATCCGGGCAGGCGCATCAGGCCATGCCCTTCAATAAAGGCCACCATGTCGTCTTTCAGCGAAAGTAAATTGTCCGTGCTCATAGTCAAGCTTCTATTTTCGCAGATGGAACCGGGTCGGCGCTGAGCGATTGTGCAGTGAAACTGGTGCGAATTCGGTGTTCTTGCGGTCCGTTTGTGGAAACTGGCCTCCGCCGCGCTCGAAACAGCCTGCCCTCAGCCGTTACTCTGGAGTAAGCCACACCGGCCTGTCTTGCCCATGATTCCAGGAGGAACACCGCTTGTCTTCATTTGAACGTCATGTTTTTGTCTGTCACAATACCCGTCCCGCCGATGCGCCCCGCCCGTCCTGCACTACCGATGGAAAGAGCGATCTATTCACCCAGTTGCAACAGCTCTCCAAAGCCGCCGGTCTCGGCTCCGCTGTGCGCATTAACAAATCCGGCTGTCTCGATCAGTGCGAACATGGGCCCACAGTAGTGGTATATCCGGATGCGGTCTGGTACGGCCATGTCGAGCCCTCCGACGCCGCGGAGATTGTGGAACAGCATCTGGTTGGCGGCAAGCCCGTGGAGCGCCTGCGGCTGGCCGAGGAATGCATCAACACCAAATCCTGTGCTCACCGCAGTTAACGAATTGTCAATATCTCTGTTGGGTGCCCCAGGCCGGGGCCCCCACGGAAAGGTCTTGGCCCGCGGGGTGGGGATCTCGCTTTTGAGACCTGGAATTAAACGACCTCATCCCGAACGGCGTCCTCACCTCAGAATTTAATAGGTTCTAAACAACAAATCCTCGAGAGCCATCCGTCGTACCTGCCAGGACTCGCGATTTTCCTCTTTGGCTTTCATCCTGCATCGGCCGTCCTCGGTGAAAACCAATGTCACCTCAAACATCTGGTTGCCGCTGGCATCGAGAATGATAATCGCGTGGTCTTCATAACAAAAGATTACCGATCTGCGCAAATCTATGGCGTCCAGAACGACCTCAAACTGGTTCTCCTTCTCCACAATGGAAAACTCATAAGGGGCATTTTCGGGGCGCAGCGCATTGCGCTCCCTGACGTCCTCCTCGACTTCCAGCTTGAGTGTCTTGTAGATCCTTGACAACGAGCATGCGGCGCGCCCCGCTACCCAGTCGAACTTCGACTTGTCCTTCTCCGGTTTGTCACTCACGCTTTTCATCTCCGAACTGGATTTTCCAACGCTTCAAGCGGCGGCCAACCAGGCTGCCCGGCTGCCAGCCGTGGTTAAAGGGTAAACACGCACTAATATAAATGGTGCCGTTGGTGCGCCTGGAACGCTGAGCGCTTTTGCTCGGCGACCGCGTGCCATTCCTGGCCGGCATTCCGGCAATTGCAGAACGTTGGATTCAATCTGGCCGATAGAATGTAGCTAAAGCAAAGAGCTACGGGGGAGGACGCCATCGTTAGAATGCGCTTAGGAGACCTGCTGGTGCGGGTCAAACTGGTCACGGAAGAGGATGTCGCCAAGGCACTCGAACGCCAGGCCGAGCTGGGCGGCCGCCTCGGCGAAAACCTTGTGGTCATCGGGGCCATCGACAAGCGTACGCTTGAGTCCTTCATCCATCGCATCCCTTCCGAGCCCTCCAATCTTGCGGCTACCGGTCTAGATGACGGCGATCTCCTCAGCCTGCTGATGAAGCTCATCTATACGGGACGCCTTGAAACCAACCGCCAGTTCGTCGATGCCATCAAGCTCCCTTACCACCTGGTACTCGACCTGGTACAGATGGCCGTCGATCGCCAGCTGCTGCGTACACTGGGCACCAAGAGTTCCGACAGTATGGTGGACATGCGCTATGTGCTCACCGAAGCGGGCAAGCACTGGTCCATCGACGCTCTGGAGCGGCAGCGCTATATTGGGCCGGCGCCGGTAACATTGGAACAATTTACCGATCAGGTCAGCTTGCAGAAGCTGACCAACGAAATCATCTCCTTCGAGCGCATCCGCGCTTCCTTCGCTGGCCTCACCTTCGACGACGCCATCGTGGAGCAATGCGGGCCGGCCTTGAACTCCGGCCGCGCCATGCTTTTATACGGCCCCCCGGGCAATGGCAAATCGTCCGTTGCGCACTGTCTCGGCAACGTCTTCAGCGACGTGATTTATGTGCCCTACGCCATCAGTGTCGATGGACAGGTCATCCGCGTCCACGACCCCAGCGTTCACGTTCCGGTCGGCACCGCGGCCGCGACCGAGCAGACCTCCATGTCCTTTCTCCGCACGGAGGAGTACGACGCGCGCTGGGTACCCTGCAAGCGCCCTTTCATTCTCACCGGCGGGGAACTCACGCTTGAAATGCTCGATCTCCGCTATGACACCGCCGGCCACTTCTACGAGGCTCCTCTGCATTTGAAGGCGCTGGGAGGCTGTTTCATCATCGACGACTTCGGCCGCCAGCTGGTAAGCCCCACCAACCTGCTCAACCGCTGGATTGTGCCTCTGGAAAGCCGCTTCGATTACCTCAAGCTCCACACCGGAAAAACCTTCAGCATCCCGTTCGAAGAACTCATCATCTTCTCCACCAACCTGGACCCTGAAGACCTGATGGACACGGCCTTCCTGCGCCGGCTGCCTTACAAAATCGAAGTCGGAGCCCCCAGCCTTGAAAACTACCGGGCAATCTTCAACACGGAGTGCGAACGTCGCGGATTGACGCTCCCCAGCGATATTTTCGATGCCATTGTGGAGAAGATTACCGGAGAAAAAGGCCTGGAGCTAGCCGCCTACCAACCCCGCTTCATGGTCGATCAGGTGGTGGCTACCTGCCGGTTCATGGGCCAGGCTCCGCATTTTGAGCCACGCTTCATTGAATACGCGATCAACAACCTTCGCGTCCGCCCCAGTACAGCGGGCAAGCGCACCTCCACCGCCGCACGAATCGTGTAGCCGTTCGATGCGGAACTTGAGGTCGCGGAATTCGCTTCGATTGCTTGATCCGCGCAAAGTGAATGTGACCGAAATGAAATGGCAATCCCATCCAAGACTGGCCGATTGCTTTGCGGCTATGTTACCCAAATGTGGAACGAGCCGACCACACGACAAAAACTGAGACATGCTCACGATCCAGCGGAACTGCGGCAAATCCGCAGTTTGCGTGCCCGCACGCTTGACAACGGAGTATGAGGAGCTTTGGATGACGGAGCCACGATTTCTACAAGGAATCAACCTAGATTCGCCCCTGGAGATGTTTCGCGAACAATTGCGGCTGGCGACGGAGCTTGTCGTTCGGTTGTACGAAGGGCTGGATGAGGCGCGAGTCACGCCTGCCAAGGGCCGGATGGAGATCGCCTCGCTGTTTGACGAGCCGCTCCCCGAAGAGCCTGAGGCATTCGCGGAAATCTTACGTGAAGTGGAGAGCGGCGTTTTCGCCAATTCCACGCTGAACCTGAGCCCCCGTTTTTTCGGCTATATCAACGCCGGGGGAAACCAGGCGGCCATTGTCGGTGAGCTGTTGGCGTCGGCCATTAACCAAATCTGCGCCAAATGGCATTTCTCTCCCGCGGCTTCGGAAGTGGAACGGCGGGTAATCCGATGGATTGCACAGTTCATTGGGTATGCTCCGGAAGCTGAAGGCTGTCTTTTGAGCGGTGGTTCGGCCGCGAACCTTGTGGGATTGGCGGTGGCCCGGAAGCAAAAGGCGCGGTTCGATACAGCCTCGCTGGGAATGCGAGGAGGACCATCCGTTACGGTGTATGTGTCGCGGGAGGGGCACGCATCGATCGAGAAAAGCATGGCGCTGCTGGGTATGGGACGCCAGCAACTGCGCAAAATCGCAATTCTGGATGATTTCACAATCGATGTGGAAGCGTTGCGGAAGCAAGTTGCGGAAGACAGGGAAAACGGTTATCTGCCTATTTGTGTGGTAGCAAACGCGGGCACCACAAATACAGGCGCCGTGGATCCCCTGGAAGCACTGGCGGAGTTTTGCCACAAGCAGGATCTGTGGTTCCATATCGATGCAGCCTATGGAGGACCCGCGGCGGCGACCAAAGTCGCGGCGAGGCTCTTCAGTGGGTTGAATCGGGCCGATTCGGTCACGGTCAATCCGCACAAGTGGTTGTACCTACCGGTGGAGGCCGCGTGTATTCTGGTGCGAAATCCGGGAGCGCTCCGCAGTACCTTTGAGGTCACCGCCGACTATCTCCGGGAAGAGTCCGACGAGGGAGCCGACGGTCCACTCGATTTCAAGGACAACGGTCCCCAGCTTTCCAGGAGCTTCCGGGCTCTGAAAATATGGATGACGTTCAAAGCGTACGGCGGAAGGAAACTACGCGCGGCCATCGAGAGCAATATCGAGATCATGCGATACCTGGCGGACCAGATCGATCGGTCTCAGGATTTTGTGCGGCTTGCTCCCGTTCCGTTGTCGGTGGTGTGCTTCCAATACCGCACCTCGGACGCTTCCGTGCACGAAGATCGGGAATACCTGGACACCCTGAATAGCCGGCTGCTGGAGGCGCTGGAGAATGACGGGAGGGTGTTTCTGTCGGGGACAAAGATCCGTGGGAAGAGGGTGCTTCGGGCGTGCAGCGTCAATCACCGACTGCGCCGGCAGGACGTGGAACTTTTGCTCGAAGTGATCCGCGAAGTGGGCGGTTCGTTGCTCGGCACAGGGTAATCCGCTTTACGCCATCGGCGTCTTCTCATATCAATCGTGAGCAAAAGCGGCGTACCTGCCAGGTGTAACGCCGAGAGTTTTCCTGAAGCAGCGGTTCAAATGACTCTGATCGCAAAAGCCGGCGCGGTACGCCGCCTCTGAAATTGGTGCACCGGACGCCAGGAGTCTTCGTGCCCGATTGATGCGTACGATCGTCTGATATTTGTGAGGTGAGATTCCAACCTGCCGGTGAAATGCCCGAATCAGATAGTAAGGGCTCAGGCGCGCAAGGCCAGCTAATGAATGTATCGACACGTTTTCGTCGGAGTGGGCGTCGAGCCAATCCTTGACGCGCAGGACGGACGCATGTTCGCGTCCTGTCTCCCGGTGGGCGCGCCCTCGAACCAAGTGATCAGATACCAATCGCGACACTACCGACAACAGCAACGACTCATTCTCCAGCAACGAGTTTGACTCCGTCAGGCTCACAAAAGCGTGACCGAGCTTAGCGGCAAGGATGGTGTCCCCGACCAAGGGGCTTTTGAATCTGACATTCGGATGCTCTCGCCAGTCAAGGCTCAGAAGAAGCGTTTCCATGAGAGGAATTTCAATGTACAGGTTGCGATAGACCCAGCCTTCTTTACATGTGGCGCGACCATTGTGCAACTCGCCAGGCGCTATGAGGCTACACGTACCGGGGGTCGCATCCTGGAGCTCATTTCGACAGTCAAAAGCGCCACGACCCCCATAATTCAGGCTGACTGCATAGAAGTCATGCATGTGCGGCGCAAACGAATGCTCCACCCACCGGGCACTCATGACTTCAAGGCCTTCCAAGCCGAAACATCGAAGATACCGGACGAAATCCGGGGTGTTCATTTCCTGAAAGGAACGCATTGGATTTTCATCTTTCCCGCTCCCGTGACTTCACCTATGCGAAAAGGTCAACCCCTCCGGGTAAGGTATTGCGAATTGTGCAAGCTGTCTTGGATAATATTGTCCAGGAATCCGCTCCTTGGGCAGTGGGTCATTTTGAAGGGCACGGGTTTCAGCCCGTACAAAATCGGCTAAAAAGAACTTGGGCTCTAGCCTGCGAGGGAATATCTCCTCAAAACAACCCACTAGACGCCTTTAGTCCTGTTGTACACCGGCCAGCCCAATGCGGTATCCTGTCACTTAACCCATGATTTTTTCTCGCGACTACATTGGGTATCTGGCCCGCCGCACGGTCAAGCACCTTATCGACGCAAAGCTCATCACCGTCAAGGATTTGAAGGTGGTCGAAGCGCGCGTGGCTGAGGGCCTGATCGAAGAACTCTCTCTCGAAGACCGCATCAACGAGGAGGTACGCGTCATTCTTGAAGCGTACTCCGAGGAAATGCGCAAATCCGGCGCTCAATACGCTGAAATGTTCAAGAAGGTCAAGACTGAGCTAGCCAAGAAGTACAAGGCGGTCCTATGAGGATCAATCCCGACAAGCTCAACAAGCTGGCCCACACCGTGGCCGACACCCTCGCCGACATCGACGAGGTAGGCTTCCTTGAGGATCGCAACACCATCCGCCAGGAGGCCCGCAAGGCGCTGACCACCTTGCTCACAGAGGAAGCCCGGATCGACCAGGCCGCCCGCCTCAAGATTGCCAACCAGCGCAAGATCATTATGGAAGGCTCGCAGGAATGGGAAATCCTCTACCGCAAGTACTATAACGACGAAGTCAAGAAGCTGGGCATCTAGTGTGGTGAATCTGAAGCTCATTGCATTTTTCTGAAACAGAGTAGCAGGTCATGAAGTCCCCCAAAAGCAGGCCCCCTTCGACTTCGCTCAGGGCAGGCTTTCGACTCCGCTGAAGTACGCTTCGCTCAGGATGACAGGTTTATTTTTATATGAACATTGGGGACAAGATCCTAGGAGCTGTCTCATAGAACTTGGTGCACCGCGAAAAGCGTCCCTCAGTGGCTAAAGCCATTCGACGATGTGGCACTTGCGGCACGACTGAAGTCGTGCCTTGTTACAAAGCAATTTACCGTCCGCGGTTTCCTCAGTAGACCCCGCTCAATTCCCGACATTCTTCCTAAACCTGAAACGCTCCGTGTAGCCCGCGGCGAGCAATTGTGATCATTCATCGATCGCCCGTTCTGCCAGTATCGCTTTAAGCGCCGTAAACGTCTGCTGGGGTCATTGGCGGCGGAGGGTGCTCTTTGAAGGAGCATTCCCGGTGAGGAGAAACGATGAATATGTTCAGGGGGCCCCAGGTTTCAAAACATTGTCATATGCGCATTGGAGCGATAGCGGGAAGCTGCGGCAGCGATTTGTCTTTGAGTCATCAGGCCGCGAGATTCCATGCGATTGCGCTTCTTTGTCTGGCCACAGCAGTTCTGGCAACTGGACCGGGAGTGGCAAGATCGCAGTCGCTCGCCCCTTCAGCGGATTCTTCCGATGCGATTACAACCACGTCTACGGCGATCCTGGCCCTGCAGTACGAACGCCCGACGGAAAGAACCAAGGTCAACAATTACCTCTTCGAAGCCTTCGGTCCTTATCCAATTGGGGGCTCCGCGGTGACTGCGGGAATCGGCCAGTTCACGAATTCGCCGCCGGAATGGCGACAGGGTGTCGCGGGTTACTCCAGGCGATTCGGTTCCGACTTTGGAATCGCGGCAGTGGGAACTACGACGCGCTATGGGCTGTCTGAAGCTCTCAGAGAAGACTCTCTTTACTATCGGTGTGAGTGCCGTGGAGTCTTTCCGCGGTTCAGCCATGCCCTTCTTTCCACGTTCACCGCGCGGCACGGCATGGACGGTCATCGTGTTTTCTCGTTTCCTGCTCTGGTCGCGCCCTATGCGGGTTCCTTCACGGCTGTCTACGGCTGGTATCCTGACCGATTCGGCGCCAAGGATGCTTTTCGCATCGGCAACTATAACTTGCTGGCCTATGCGGGAGGCAACGTAGCTCTCGAGTTTATCTATAGCGGGCCTCATTCGCTGCTCGCGCGGATGCATCTAAACAATGCGCACGGTGCGCCGGCTCCAGGTCCGAATCAGTGAGCGATAGTGGAATCAATACTGTTGCAGGCAGCACTCCGCCGCTAACTGCGCGGAGCGACTCTCCGTCCCTCGCCGACAGCGGGCCAGGCCCGATCGGCGGCTTCTTCGGATGGTTCGGGAACCTGGGGATTTTTTCCTGGCGGGTGCTGAAGGCAGCAGCCACGCCGCCCTATGAGTGGCGCGAATTGATTCGACAACTGGATGAGATTGGTTCAAAGTCTTTTCCACTCGTGGCTCTGGCGGGCTCGGCAATTGGCGTGATCATCTCGCTCGAAGCGCGATACAGTCTCAGCCGATTCGGCGCGAAGTCGATGTTTCCCGCGACACTCGTTTACTCAGTGATTCAGGTAATGGGTCCGATCATCACGGGCCTTGTTGTATGCGGCCGCGTGGGTGCGGGTATTGGCGCGGAGCTTGCGTCGATGAAGGTGTCTGAGCAGATTGACGCTATAGAGGCTTCCGCCGTGAATCCTTACCGGCTGCTGGCAGCGACGCGCATTCTGGCCTGCATTCTGATGCTTCCACTGCTCACCGTTGCCGCAGATGCAAGCGGCTTGCTGACCGGGTGGTTCGCACAGGCCATGGTCGAGCCGCTCTCGTTCCATCAGTTCATTTCAAGCGGCTTCAGCGGCGCAACCTTCGACGCATTCCTGCCGCCGACCTTCAAGACCATGGTATATGGCTTGATTATCGGCTTCATCGCATGTTTTACGGGGATGAACACGCGCGGAGGCGCTGAGGGCGTGGGCCGTGCGGCCACCAACTCGGTCGTGCTGGGCTCGCTTTTTCTCATCCTTGCCGACGTTGTGCTGGTGAAGTTCATCCTAGTCGTCTTCCCATAACGCAAGACTCGTTAAGCGAGGTAGAAACATGGCTACGGCTTTTGACATTCCGATGAAGCGGCCCGAAGCGGGTGAAAGCAAGGACGAGGGCGAGGTTGTGCCCGTTGTGGCCGTTGAGAATCTGGAGAAAACTTTCGGTAGTCTCCGAGTTTTGGATGGGCTGAGCCTGGCTGTGAACCGCGGAGAGACGCTGGCCGTGCTGGGGCGTAGCGGAACGGGCAAGAGCGTTCTGTTGCGGATCATCATTGGCCTTGAAACGCCT
>JBELAI010000095.1:0-20803 GCA_049508975.1 Occallatibacter sp.
ACATAGACGTTTCCGCTGCCGTCCACCGCGACTCCACGTGCAAAAGCTAGGCCGTTGTTGGCATAACTCGCGATGACGCTCTGGGTTCCGGGCAGGAAGTTCACCTGCGGGCCGACGCCGGTGCCCTCAACGTAGCCGGTTGCCAGCACGTTCCCTGAGCTATCGAGCAGCTCCGCCGCGCCGTACCGCGTCCCGGCAAACTTGGGCTTGAAATTCACGTTCACCGTGCAGCTTTCACCGATGGTATATGCGGCTCCGGTCTTGCAGGTTCCTGTGCCGGCGTTGACGAAGTCGAGATTCGGCGCGCCCTGTGTCACGACCGCCGTTGAGCCCAGCGTGCCCGCTGAATCGAAAGTGAAGATCATGGAGATCGGCGTCGCGCTCGTGCTCCCCACGTTCACGGCCCCGAAGTTCCCGCCCGACGAGGACTCCTCTAATATCCTTGCATTGAACCAATCAGCAATGTAGACGTCGCCGCTCCCGTCCACCGCGACCGCTGTGGGGCCATTGAGCCCGCCAACCGTAGCGCTTGCGACAACGCTTTGCGTGTAGCTGCCCGCAGACAACGTCTCCTTCAAAACACGGCTCGCATTAATGTCGGGGATATAGATATTGCCGCTGGCATCCAATGTGATCGCATAGGGGTATTCCAAGCCGGGGGTTGGGAGGACGCTCTGGGTGTAGCTGCCCGCCGAGAACGTCTCCTTCAACAAACGGCCATTCAGGGAGTCGGCGATAAAGACATTCCCGCTCCGATCCACTGCGACGCCTTGGGGACCATTCAGGCCGTTGACTGAAGCGTTTGCAACAACGCTCTGGGTGTAACCGCCCGCCGTAGGCGTCTCCTTCAACACCCGATTGTTATCCGAATCGGCAATATAGACATTGCCGCTGCCGTCCACCGCGACTGCCCCTGGTTCACTCAAGCCATTTACTCCACCGTTTGCGATCACGGTCTGAATGTAGCCGTTACCGGAAGGCGCCTCCTTCAACACGCGGTTATAGGCGCCATCGGCAAAATAAACGTTGCCGCTGCCATCCACCACAATCCCTGCCGTCGGCAATATAGACATTGCCACTGCCATCCACCGCGACCCCTATGCCTCCGGCGGTGCTTGGGATAACAGTCTGCGCTTCGACGAAGTGCGCGGTCTGCGCGTATACGCCGGCCCAGGCTCCGCCCAGCATCAAAGCCATAACACCGCACAAAGGAAGCGAACCTTTACGCGTTCGCAGCGTACTGAAAACACGAGGAAAGGCGGCCGCTCGAGTCGTCGAGGGTAACAAGGAAGGGATGGAATGCATGACGGATCTGCTCCTTTGCGCATGTGAACTGCGTCCCTGGCATGTAACTTCTAAGTGCCCGCAGTTTCCAAGCGCTCGGAGGCAGACCAAGACATCCCGTAGCTCTTTCCGTAGAAATACGAAAATGCGTACCTATTACTTAAATGAAAGCTCGAATGAAGGGTAACACGGGTTATTGCGCCGTGTCACGCGTAGTTATGAATCTTCTGTAACTTAATCGTAAGTACATACCTCGTCTACGGCTACCCACTGCCCTTGCCTCGCTGGTCAACCCGCTCCTGGATTACGAACTCCAAAATATTAGACACGTTGCGTATCCTATGTCAATAGGATACGGTTAGCATCTTATTGTCTATCACTTGAAATCGGATCGCTTCAAGGAGGTTCCCCTCCCGTGTAACCGAATCCAGAGATCCGGAAACCAAGACCTGAGTGGCCATGTCCACTGGGCTGTTCATCGACAAGAGGAGCGCGGATTGTCGCCCGAGGAAGCTCGGCGACAGGCGCGGATAAAGTTGGGCAGTGCGCAGAAACTACGGTGACCTGAGCTCTCGATCTTTTCGGCCCAAGGAGAATTAAATGAACCGTCGTCCAAGTTTCGATTGGCTCAGCATGACCGGTGCGGTCACAACGAAGCATGAATAGAAATGCAACTGTCTTCGGTGACTTCCGCGGAGTTCAAAGAATCTGAGGCCTTTTTACTCGGATGGGATTTTGGCGAGCCGCAGGTATTCCGTGCCCCGGTTTAGAAACGGAATGCACCATTGCGGTTCACCCTCGTCAAGCGTTTGCACGCGGCTAATGCACATGACTGATATCGTCGTTCATCGAAAACTGACTCTTGAAATCTCTCTCGTACGGAAAGACGTGAACCATCCAAGTAAAAACCTCGGGGAAAAAGGTTCCGCCGTCGGCCACGCAGGCCGAGCGTGTATGGATGGAGCCAAACATGCCGAACTTCGGATGCTCGCCAAAATACTCTCTGACCTCGTTCGCCGGGGCACCACAGAAGCTGGTGTGCTTGTGCCAGCGCGCCACGCTGAGGGGAATTCGGCGGTTCAACTCGTCCTCGGAGGCACTGGGGCGGGTGGTGAACATAACACCTTCGAGGGTGAAGCGCTTCGGGGCCGTTTGGAAGTAGAGCAACGAAGTGGGTCTAGTGGGATCGAAGACGTTGTCGGCGTATTTGGCGTTGGCGTCGTTGTTGAAATGAAGTTGCGGCTGGTCGACAGTTGGATTGGCCTGGACGTAGCCGTCGGCAATGGCTTTCTTGTAATCTTTGTACTTTTCGATTGCGGCCCGGACCTGGTCGACGACGGCTTTGGCGCGGTCCTCGTCACCGGTTAGCTCCGGACGAGTGGGGGTGATGCACATGTGGTTGGTCATGGCTTCCATACTCTCGCCCATGACGGTCATGCCTTTCATACTGCCCATCATGGTGTCGCAGGGGTTGCCGTAGAGGTCGGTGTTAGTGATGGAGTCGACGGCGGCGCTCAACTGTGGCCCGGGGCTCTGGAGCGTAAGTTGCAGCGGTAAACCCCAAAACTCGCTTCCGGCCAGGAAAGTCAGTGCGAAAGCTCCGTAGAGGGGTGTGCCGGCCAGCCGTTTCTCTCGTGTTTCTTTCATGCCCGACTTAGACGCGGTGGTTGTCTGTCAGTGAGCGGAGCGGAGAAGTGGTCAGGAGGATTGTAGTCAGAGTGGCTATGCGCGAGGCGCAGAACCTGGCCCGCCCAGGATTGCTTGAATGTATCGCCAATCGCCGATCCGCAGCCTCGGCAACCAAGACGTACACAATCATGGAGTCGCTCCAGTCTGGTAGGCAATAGTTGCAAGAGCAAGGCGGTATTGATATTGAGCGTTTGTGTAACCGATGGAAGCGTCTGTCTGCTGATACTGTGCCTGACTTAGTTCGACAATCGAGCTCAATCCTAGTTGGTAACGAGTCTGCGCAAGAGAGAGAGCCAGGTTTGCCTGTTTCAATAGCTCTTGATTGACTGCAACACTCTGATAGGCAGTATTCGCTGCCAGCCATGCGGTACGAACGTCCCTGACGATAGAATCTTTCCGTTCGCGGGCCTGCTCCGAGTCTGCCTGTGCACGGATCGACGCTTCCTTCGCCTGTGCCGAGTAGAGAAATCCGTTAAAGATCGGAATATTCATGTTGACTCCGATACCACCCCACCAATTCTGGACGTAGTATTCCGCAGGTCTTATCGGCACGCTTCCAACTGTCCCCGCTGCAGTGATGCTGGGAAGCCTCTGATCCCGCTCCGCATGGCTAAACTTGACCGCCGCTTGTTGATTCAGATTCAGCGCCTGGAGGTCGGGACGCTGTTCGAGCGCGAGCTGAATAAGTGGTTCGACATCCGCGGGGGGCGCGGTCAACGGGCCGCTGTCTTCAACCAGGTCATAGGTCACCTGTTTGTCAAGACCGAGCACCGCATCCAGGGCCGCCATCGTCGAATCCGCATTGTTCCTCGCATTGAGTTCAAGCAGCTTTGCTTGCGATAGGTTGACATCCGCAAAACTCAAGTCGAGTGTCGACTTCAATTTGTTCTGCGTGTAAGAGCTAATCTGGGACTGCGTGGTCTGCCGAGTCGACTTGTTCTGCGTTGCTACTTTCAGAAGCGCATTCGCTTGAAGAGCATCGTAGAAGGCCTGATCTGTGGCGATAACAATGTCCTCGGTGGTGGCAAGCGCATTCGCATTCTGAGCTTTCTCCTGCAGCTTCGAGGACGCAACGAGATTGCTGGTCTTGCCAAAGTCTGTAATCAGCTGCGTAAATCCCGCGCCCGCTCCGGCGTGCGTAAACAGACGAGAAGCAGTCAAAGAGCCCGCCGAGATGCGTGAAGCATCCTCCGCCTGCATTACGGTAATCGCGGCATTGGCGGTCGGCAATTCGGCCGATCTTGTTTCGCGCATCACCTGATGTTGAGCCAATGCAAGAAGGCGCGCCACGCTCACTCTCGGGTTATTCTCGATAGCTATCTTCTCAGCATCCGACAATGTCAGTCGCAGGTTCTCACCTGCAGCTGCGCCACCGGATCCCGCAGATGGAGCTTGAGTTGCCATTTGAGCGATGGACACGGAATTCTGCTGCGCAAACAGAATCGGCGGCGCTGTCGGTGAATCGGGTAGCGGCGATTTTATGCCAGGCTTCTGGCCAGCGAGACAACCAGGATTCGCAACCGTGAGAGCAAAGATGAATGCGAAATAGGTCCTTAGAATATGCAGCCGTTTCATAAGTGTCATGCCTCCTCCGCGAGTTCGAAGCTCTTCTCTCGCCGCCCGTGGACCATGAGATAGACCGCCGGAACAAGAAACACGGTTACGACTACGGAGACAGCCAACCCACCAATAACTGCTCGCGCCAGAGGAGCATATTGCTCGCTGCCGGCCTCCAATCCGAGCGCCATCGGAATCATTCCCAGCAGCGTGGCCAGAGAAGTCATCAAGATGGGACGGAGGCGGATCTTGCAGGACTGTACAACGGAGTCCACCAGTGTCTTGCCCTCCTTGTGCAATGTGCCCGCGAATTCAACAATAAGAATGCTGTTCGACACCACGATTCCGGTCATCATGATCACTCCCATCAGGGACATGATGTTCAACGAACTTCCCGTTACCAGCAGGATCATCACCACGCCCGCGAGGCCTGGCGGAATCGCCATGAGAATGATGAATGGATCGATGAACGAAGTGAATTGCGCCATCAGAATCAAATACACCATCAAGACTGAGAGGATGAGGCCAAGTCCAAATTCCAGGAACGATCGGTTCATGCTGACCACTGCGCCGCGGACTGTGAGCACTGTATTCTTGTCAGTCTTCGTGTCGGCCACAAGCTTGTTGATTTGCCCTCCGACCTTTTGCAGAGCTTCAGTCTTGGTAGCAACATAAATATCGATCACGCGCCGAACCTGGTAGTGGTCCACCTCGGTCGGCGTGTTGATTAACTGGATATCGGCAACAGAGCTAAGCGGCGTGTAGCCGGAGGTGTGGTCCCCCTTCCAGAACTCCCGCGACTGATCACCGGCTGCATGAGCATCCTGCATCGGGCTGTAACCGGCTGGATGAATGCCACGCAACGGTATGTTTTCAAAGTCTTCCATCGACATGTTATTAAGAAAGCGGTTTGCGTACTGAACAGTGACAAGATAGTTGTTACCGCTCTTCGGGTCGATCCAGTAACTGGGAGCAACCATCCCGTCGGATGTCATGGCGGTGATGACATTGTCCACAACGTCCTTTGCCGAAAGGCCGATCAGGCTGGCCTTCTCGCGGTCGATATTCAACGCAATTCCGGGATAGTCCAAATCCTGCGGGATGTACACGTCGCTCACGTTCGGCAGCGCCTTAATCTTCCCGGCGAGACTTTTTGCCAGGCTATAAGCCCCGTCCATATCGTTGGAGCCGACTTGAATATCGATAGGTGCGGGAAGGCCCTGGTTGATTACTCCATCCACTAAACCGCCGGCCTGAAAGTAGGTTGTCAGTTCCGGCATTTCACGCGACAGTTTCTCCCGAACGCGCCGCATATACTCGTAACTACCAACGCTGTGCTTCTCTTTAAGGCTGGTCTGAACAAAGGCGGTATCCATCGATGCGTTGGTGGTGTAAATGGAAGAAAGATCGGGATAGACGCCGATGTTCGACACGATCATGTCCAGATCTTCCGGCTTTACAACGCTCCTAATAATGGTCTCGACTTTTGCAATATAGTCGTTGCTAACTTCCAAACGGGTTCCGCTTGGCATGCGCACATCAATGACGAACTGGCCAGGATCGGTGCGGGGAAAATAAGCACGTCCCAGGAACGGAAAAAGCACAAGCAGCGTCACGGCCACTCCGCAAAGAATTACCGCTGCCGTAAGCCGAGGCCGCCTCATCGAGCGCATCGCCAGCACTTCGTACCAGTCGAGCATGCGCTTGAACTTCTCATTGAATTTCTGTTCGAAGCGATTGAAAAACCCATGCTTGCGCCCTTCGAGCTCAGGCTCGTCTCGCAGTCGAATAAAGTTAGAGCAATAAAGCGGAACGACGGTCATCGCGAAGAAGTACGAAGCGAAAATCGAGAGCACAACACCTAAAGCCAGAGGAGTGAAGATGTACTTGCTGATGCCGGAGAGAAAGCTGACTGGGAAAAAGACAATAGACGTTGTCGAGGTGGCCGCAAGCACAGCGAGCGAAACTTCCATTCCCCCTTTTTCCGCTGCTTCACGGGGAGGAAATCCCATTTCCATGTATCGAAAGATATTCTCCAACACCACCACTGAGTCATCGATGAGGCGCGAGAAAGCGAGCGCCAGGCCGCCGAGAATCATGGTATTGATCGATCCACCCATAAAACTGGTCAGCAGCAGGCATACCAGCGCCGACAGCGGAATCGATAGCAGAACTGCAAATGTCGCCCTTGGACTGCCAAGAAAAACCAGGATCATAATGCCCGTAAGCACCAGGCCGATGCTGGCTTCCTTTACCAGGTTCTTAATTGCCAGCTTCACAAAAATTGATTGGTCAAAAACTACTTCTAACTTCAACGATGCCGGAATGTCGACCAGATGTTTGATAGCGGCCTTCATCCCGTTGACGATGGTGATGGTGTTGCTATCGCCTCCTTGCTTGAAGACCGGAATATAGACCGAACGCTGCCCATCGATGCGCACAATGTTGTACTGGAGAGCACCCGCATCTAGCGCTTTTCCAATATCGGCAACCAGCACAGACGCGTTCCCCACTGACTTCAGAGGCATCGAGTTCATTGCATTCGCATCCGGGAACTGGCTATTTGCGTAGATGTTGAAATCCTTCGAACCGATCCGAACGTCCCCCGCAGGCAGAATCAGATTTGAGCTGTTGACCGCTTCCACCACGTCATTCAGGCTTAGGTTGCGTGCTTCCATCTTCTGGGGGTCCACGTATACCTGAATCTGTCGATAAGTCCCTCCGAACGGTTGCGGCACCGAAGCTCCCTGAACATTGGAGATCTGATTGCGCACCTGAAATTGCGCCAGGTCTTTAAGGTTCGTTTCATTCAGCCCCTGCCCTTTTAAAGTAACCAGGCACACCGGTTGCGTTGATGCATCCATGCCCAGCACTACAGGAGGCAGCGTTCCAGCAGGCAGGCGGCGCAAATCCGCCATTGCCAGGTTGGCAATGTTACTGAGTGCCGAGTTAGGGTCTGTACCCGGTTTGAAATAGATCTTGATAAGGCTCACGCCGGTCAGCGAACGCGATTCGCTGTGATCGATGTTTGCGCCTAATGTGAAAAAGCGTTCGAAGGTGTTGGTGATGTCGGCTTCGATCTGCTGCGGTGGCATGCCGTTGTAGAAAGTCGCCACTACAACGACGGGCATATCGATCTTTGGAAATAAATCAACCGGCATGCGAAGCGTGTTGACCACGCCCACCAGGGAAACCATCAGGCACAGCATAATGATGAAGAACGGGAACTTGAGGGCAAACTTCGGCATTAGTTTGCGCCTCCGTTGTTCTCGTCCGATTCCGCCTTGAGGTCGATCACTCCGCCTGACTCGTGTACCACCTCTGAAGCAGGCTCGTGAGTGTCAATCGGTGTCACGCGTTCTCCTTCGGAATAATTCTCCTGTCCTCCAAGCACTACGCGGTCGCCCGGTTCAAGGCCCCTCTTAATTTCGACGAGCTTCGATCCGCGAAGTCCCACTTGCGCGATGCGGATACGAATACGGTTTTCTGAATCCAGACAATAGACAATCTGCCGATCGCCTTTGAGAACCAGTGCCTCCACTGGAATCGTTGTTACGTTATCCGCATGCGCCAGTTGCATTCGTGTATTTGCATACATGCCCGGAGAGATCGAAAGGTCTTGGTTCTCGACATCGATTTCTGTCTCCATGGTCCTCGTTTCGAAATTGACGTCACGCGTAAAGCGTACAATCTTGCCGGTAAACGAGCGCCCAATTGCATCCACGCGCACTTGCATCTGATCGCCCAAGTGCACAAACTGAACGTCGTTCTCGGGAATCGGCATGCGCAATCGCAATAGGCCGCTTTGCGAAAGTCGCACGATCGGAATGTCCTGTTCGTTCGAGTTAGTGCCGCTTTGAATCAGTGCGCCAGTATCGGCATAGCGCCAGACAACTACTCCGTCCAGAGGCGCGATCACATTCGTGTAATTCTTGAGAGCCTGAACGCGCTCATTGTCCGCGCCGGCCACTTGGGTGTGTTCCTGCGCTGCAGCCGCGGCAGCCTTAGCCGCATCCACCTGAGACTCAGCGGATAAATCTTTGCTCTGTGCGTCATCCAATTCCTGTTGTGCGACTAGACCTGGTTGTGCCTTTGAGGCTTCAAGAAGGCGCTGATAGTCGGCATGAAGCGCGGCATGGGTAGCTTCCGCTCGCTTAATCTCGTGCTGCGTGCGAAGCAATTCATCCTTGGACCTCTCCACCTCGAAGCCAGTCCCCTTTAATTGAGCGTTCAACTCAGGCACTTCGAGCACCGCTAGAACTTGCCCCTTGTGCACTTTGTCGCCGATGTCGACGTTGATCTTTTCCATGAAACCGGTAACTTTGGGATGAACGTCAACCACCTGGTACGGCTGGAACTGGCCGGCCAGGTTCAATGTGTGAGCAAGGTTTCCTCGTTGCGCTACAGCCACCGTGGCCGACGGAACCTCGTCGGCTTTGGCTTCGGAGTTTTTGCTCCTCCCATGACACGCAGCGATAAAGCCGGAGATGGGAAGAAACAGTCCAGCAACAAGAAACAAGGAGGTCTGCTTTCGCATATTTTGAACGCACCTAAATAGCGATGTTGTGTTTGAAAATGCACCGTGGATTGACACGTCCCTTGCAGAGGAACGCCCCAACTTCAATATCTGAAAAATTAGGCGCTCAACACGGGCGGGGGGCGAACGAAGAATGCTTCTCGAAGAGCTCGATGCAATTCAAGGGGCGGCTGATTCACGGCCGTCTGAAAACTCAAGGCGGGCATGCCGAATGCGCACACCGCGAGCAGAACCAAAGACATTAATTTAACTGGTGCCAGGAGGGCTTTCATTGCAGGCTTGGTTTGGGTATATGCTGACGTTTCTAATGCCCTTGATTGTTCATTCTTTGAAAGCAGTTTCGCCATGGGAACATGATGAGAAGTGGCCGGCGGCGGGTCGTAGAGAGACAGCTTGTACTGCAGACCCCAGAGAAACACACAGCACGCCAGCGCGGTGAATAGGAAACTCCAAAAGCATCCAGGCTTTCGGTTTAGTTTCGATAACTCCACGATTCACCACGTTTCCAGGATTTTGGGGAAACATCTGATTCTTGCTTGGGCGAGCTCGGAATTCCGCTTCGATGTCCCCATAGAGTTTGTAGCACAATTGATCAATAAGGTTGCTTAGCACTTCTTATCGGCCAGGAGATCTGCCTTCGTCAGAACGCGGCAGCCGAGGCCGCAGGAGAAACTCTAACCGTGTTATCCCGCCCTATACATGGTTCTTCCAGCGCAGGCTCGCCCACGACAAACGAGAAGCCATCAACATCCTCGAGAGCAGTCTCAAAAACGAGTCCCTCGCCGCCGGCTACGACTCCATCCTCATCCCCGCTCTCACCCTCGTTGAAATGGAGAGGCAAAAAGGAGAGCTCGAAGAATCCACTGTCCCCCTAATCCGCAATAACACTTCCGAAATGGTTGATGAATTAGGATTCCGCGCGCTTGAAGAAAAGTACGAGCGAGCCCAAACCGCATCGGACTCCCTTGACCCAATGAGCTCACCTAAAATCCTCGTCATCCCCGTCCGCGACGGCTCCGACAACCTCATCTCCACCATGCTCGTCCAAGTGCTCGATCAGTCCGGATTTCACGTTGCTTCCCTCCCCGTCCAGCGCATCGACGAAACCGTCGCCACTGTTACCGAAGAGAAGCCTGACATTGTTTTTCTTTCCGGAATGCCGCCCGTCGCCATGGCTCGCGCGCACCGCATTTTCCGAGGCCGGCGCTCCGCTAATCCGGCGCTGAAAATCATCATGGGAATCTGGCACTATAACGAAGATCCAGTCAAGGCCGCGCAGATGATCAGGCGCACCGAGGATCTCCACACCTCCAGGTCCCTGGCCGACGCGATAGCTAAAGCACTTGTACACGCCGAACCCAAACCCGCCGTCCCCGAACCACTGGACGAGTCCCCCCAGTTGGTCGCCACACCCACCGACACCGCCGCATGAATATCACTTCGCGGTGTAGGTGTAGTCGTTGTAATAAGTGACTCCTCCGATGATCGAATAGAGCCGCGCATAAATCGTCTCTCCATTCGTCGGTAGCCCATTCACAGTCTTAATAGTGCTAGTTGTGTGACCCGAAGAATAGAGATCATAGCCCCCAGGCGAGACGGCGCTCAGGTGCAGATCGTACGCCGAGACTCCGCCGCCGGCCGTCCACTCAAACCATACTGAGGTGGTCGTAATCGTCGAACTCGGAGCCGGATGAATGAGCTGAGCTAACGACGCCGCGGTGTAGGTGTAGTCGTTGTAGTACGTGACCCCGTTGACGATGGAATACAAGCGCGCATAGATCTTCTTCCCGTTGATCGGAAGCCCATTCACGGTCGCGGAAGTGGTGGTTACATGACCCGATAGATAGAGATCGTACCCCCCAGGCGAAACGGCGCTCAAGTGAAGATCGTAAGCCGAAACCCCGGACACGGCAGACCACGTGAATTTTATGCTGGTGCCGGTCAACGTTGAACTCGGAGCCGGCGAGGTGAGCTGGCTGATAGGGATCGTCTCCGCGGTGTAGGTGTAATCGCTATAGAGCGTGACTCCGTTGATAAT
This sequence comes from Occallatibacter sp., assembly GCA_049508975.1. GTDB lineage: Bacteria > Acidobacteriota > Terriglobia > Terriglobales > Acidobacteriaceae > Telmatobacter. The sequence continues at coordinate 11,106 of JBELAI010000095.1, forward strand.
CGAGTAGAGCCGTGCATAGATCGTTCCTCCGTTAACCGGAAGCCCGCTCACGGTCGCAGAGGTACCGCCTATATGACCCGATGTGTAGAGGTCATATCCCCCAGGCGAGACAGCGCTCAGGTGCAAATCGTATGCTGAAACACCGCTTCCGGCTGTCCACTTGAACGTCACGGTGGTGGCGGTTAGCGTTGAACTTGGTGTAGGTGTGGTGAGCGCGGCGAGTTGATCGACAATCTGAGTCAATACTCCTGACGTGCTTGCCAGGTTGTTGCTGTCGCCTCCATACGCGGCGGTGATGCTATGTGTGCCGGCCGCCAGGCTCGAGGTCGAGTAAGTGGCAATCCCTGCTCCATTGACCGTTCCAGTGCCCAGCACTGTTGAGCCATCCATGAATATAACCGTACCGATTGCGTTGCTCTCCGCCGAAGCGACATTGGCAGTGAAGGTCACGCTGTTGCCGTAAAGCGATGGATTCGCCGCAGACGAGACACTGGTCGAGGTTGCGAGACTCGAATTGTGCACAATGAAAGTCTGGTAGCCGAAGACTGCGCATCCAGTCCATCCCTGCCCTTGTGGAAAGTTCTCGACATACACCTGCAACGTGCCGGCGGATGCGATGCTCGTTGCGGGCATCTGCACCGTAAGTTGAGTTGGACTTACATAGGTTACTGCGGGATAGACCGTGGTGGTGCCGCTGCTTATGCCAACGACCGAGCCCGCGCTGAATCCAGTGCCGTTCAAAGTCAACGTCAATGTCCCGCTTCCCGCCGTCGCCGAGCTCGGAGTTACGCTAGTCAACGTCAGCGGCGATGCCACGATATTGAAGTTAGCGAAAACCAGCGTCTCGTCACTCGCCGTCAAGTTAGCCGGATTGGCGGTTCCGGTCAGATCATAGGTCCAGCCGGCGAACGTCCAACTATAATCCGGGGTCGGTGCAGCAGTATAAGTCAGCACTTGACCGGTGGGATAGAACCCGTCCCCTGTCGGGGATGCTGGCGTCAGTGTACCCATGCCGCCGCAGGGAGGATAGGAAAAGTTGGTTGCAGGCGCAAATTGAGGAGTTACCGTTGCAATATAACTCGTGCTAGTGGCTGGCAACGAAGGTATACTGTGTGACGATGCGCCGCCGTCGCTCCAACTCGAAAACGCATAGCGGCTGTTGTCGCTATAGGGATACTCCGGCGAATAGAAAGCCAGCGAATGGGAACTGCCCGATGCCCACGTTAGCTCCTTCTGACCGGGCGCAATGTAGTAAGGGCTAAACTTCACTGGCGTGTAAAAGAAATCCCCGTCGACATAAACAGAAAGATTCGAACTGAACGATTCCGGAGTTACATCGACTGTATAGACCGGCGGGTTACTGAAATAAACCGTAGTGTCTATAGGATTGCCTGTATCGGGAACGTAAAACGTCTTTGGGTTTGCACCGAGGCCGCCCGGAAGCCAGAACGGGCTGTTATTGAATTGATAGAAGTTCCAGCCCGAATTCGGCGTCGCGGTCAACGTAGCCTGTTGTCGTGCAACAAAAAACTGCCCCGATGCACCGGAGTAACTTTGAGGCTGCGGTGAAATGGCCACAGTTCCGGAATTTGCGGGAGAGATTGTCGTCGCATACGGAACAAGCTCAATGAAGTTCGCCGAGTAAGTAGCAACTTGAGGCCCTGTCGCCGGAAAGCCTACACCTCCGTCTCCAGATTGAACCGTGATTGTATGGCTTTGATCAGTGCTGTCGTTCCATCGGCCATAGGTGTAATAGAAGGTCGCTGAATTTGTACTGTTTTCGATGTCGCCCGTGAGCGTCTGCACCCCATCGGCCACGGCCAGTGTGTGAGTCGAATTCAACGGCCACGAATAAGTCTGTGGCGTTGTAACCGTCTCCCCATCGACTAAAACGCTTAGCCCAACGGGGTTGGATGTGACCGTGACCTGATTCGGCGGTGCTCCATAGAGGCGCTCGATGGCCTCCTTGTCCCCGGCTGAATAATCGGCCTTCGCCGGCACAGGCACTCCTTCCACATTGCTCAACGGAATGCCCGCGGGAATCGTTTCAATCACTGGCCCGCCATTGCGCGAAAATGAGTAGGGAGGATATTGCATTACCGAGGCATAGTCATACAGGCCTAATATCTGGGCATTCTGAGTAAGTATCTCGAAGTTACCCCACGAACCTTTGATCACATTGTTATAGTTGACGCTCACATAGTTATCGCGATCGGGACGCTGGAATTCATGCCACAATCCGATAATGTGGCCCATCTCGTGCAGAATCGTCCCCACTGAGCAGGCCGCCGAGCCCTGCATCGGCTGCGCCGCCTTGTTGTCGAACCCTTCCGCCGCCTCGCACTCGCCGCTCGAATCATCGGCATTCAGGTCGATGGTGACATAGTAGTTTCCATCCGCGGAAACCCATGGAACCCACTGAATCAAGCCGGAAAAATCAGCATTGAAGGTCTTCACCGCAGTTTGGATATTCGCGTTTGCGGCTTCGTCGGTCGGGTCGGTGGCGTTAGCATTGGCGTTGACATAGTAAACGGTGGCAACCCCGCCAACCTTGGGCCAGAGAGACTGTGGAGAACCCACAGTGAACAGCATTGGATTCGCCCTGCCGGTGCCTGCCGCTGCGACCTTTTCGACTAGGATGTCCCCGTCAACGACCGTCTTGGCACCATTCGTCGCATACTGAGCGGTTCGTTCCGTGAATTGCCCTGCAAGCGGCGCCGGACCATTGAGAGGCAGTTGGCAAAGCGCGGAAATGCCCAGCGTTGCTGCGCCGACCGTGAGCGAAAAACTTCGAACAACAGAAATCACTCAGCCTCCAAAATCGAGCGGGATGTCGCGACGTTCTGCGTCAAACAGGGCGAACAGAGCGGTAGAACTTCATATTCAAGGAAGGCTAACGGGGCAAGGGGATTATGATCCAGTAACGGAATCCCTGTCAACGAAGAAAGCTATTCAGAGAACCTGCTGTTTCAGCCGCGGCACTATTCGATCCCTAGTTTCTAATTCCAGCTAAATGGCCGTGCGTTGGATCGGCCCGCAATTTCTTTTTGGACATATCTCATTTTCGTAAAGCCAGTTCTCCACCTTGTTGAAGGTCTCTTCTCCCAGCGCGAGCCTCAAACTGGCGATAGCATCCGTATAGAACTTTGGCCTTTGCTCGTTCAGGACCTTAGCCTTCGCGGGTAGTTCGGAGCTTAACTCTTTGTCGCCCGAGAGTCTGGCTGCCCTTGCCGCATTGCCCGCGTCGGTGGAATGCCGGTCGTTTTCCTCGACCCGATAGTAAGCGTCGAGGCAGATAGTGCGCATGGTCTCATCTTGATTCGCGCTAATCTGCATCATCTTGCCGTAATTAATACGAACATCCACGGGGTCTCTCCCCTCCCGGATTTGCCACTGGATTCGGGCATCCTCAAGTCCCATCGTGTCAATGAAATAGCCGAATATTTCAAACTCAGTAATTGGCTCCGGCTGCTCGGGGCTAGCACCGTCTGGGGTTGGTGATTGCGGTGCCGGCGGAGAATTTCGACGTTCCTGACCACTGCTAGCGGTCTGGCCTTGCGCGAGTGTGCTGGCTGTCAAAGCCATGCACAGGCAAGCCGCAGCTAGAAACAGATGTGTGGGCCGGAAGCAAATACCCATTGAGTTCGCCTTTTCGGTGCGAATCGGAAGTGCTCCGAGATTGCACGACATTCATCGAGAAGTCAATTCATTTAAGCTTTCTCCAGCATTAAAAAATGAAACGGTGATGCTACCCAGCTGTAACCGCTGTAACAACGCTTAACTAGTTTCTAATTCTAGCTAAAAGGCCCTCAATCTCCGACTTCTCCTCCGCTGAAACCGGGAGCAAAGGCGAGCGGGCGCGGCCGCCATAGTAGCCATTGAAGTCGCAGGCGTGCTTGACTCCGCTAATGCCGAGCTGGCCGACGATCCGCTGCCCAGGCCCTGCAATGCGTGCCTGCTTCTCCGCGGCCAGTTTGAGGTCGTGATCTTTCCAGGCCAGATACACTTCCTGGCAAGCTTGCGGGACGCAGGCAGCGAATCCAAGAATCGCCCCGGACGCTCCCGCCGCAAGAGCTTCCACCAGAATGCTCGCCGAGCCAGTAAGCACCTGAAAGCCAACTTCCCTGGTGCGCGTCTTGATGGGAACAGCGGGGGAAGCGGTTGCAATGGCCGTGCCCCCCGCAAGATCGCCAGCGGAGACGAATGTGTTCCCGCCTTCTGGCTTGGCGGCCAACATCCGCGATGTTACAGCTTCAAAAACCGGAGTTACAGTTACATTGCGCCGAGGTGCGTTGCGTGTAGCCTCTACGGTTGGAGCAATACGTTGGAGATTCCCGCTTGAGTCTTTGATTCCAATAATATTTGGATGTTGTGCTAACTCGCCGATCAAGTCTATAGGTATGTCGTAAGGCGCGAAGCGGGGAATGTTGTAGAGCATGACCGGCAGCGGCGAGCGATCGGCAACGCTACGGAAATAGTGGAGCACAGCTGCCGCGGACATCTGGCTCGCATAGTAGGTTGGCGTGCGAACGAGCACAGCATCGTAGCGGAATTGCGCGGCGGCTTCAGCCAGCTCGACCGTAGTCTTTACGCTCTCGTGCCCAACCCCGGCGATCAGCACCTTCTCTGGAGCAGCGGCTTCCGCGGCAACGCGCAGCACATCCCGCGATTCCGCTTCATCCAGAGCCACTGCCTCGCCAGTAGAACCCAGCACAAGCATCCCGGAGAGCAAGCTGCGCGAGTAGCGAGCAATGTTGGCTTCAAGTTTGCGAAAATAGATGCGCTCGTCCGGATAGAACGGCGTAGGAACGGCGGCAAAAATGCCCTCAATCAGCATGCTCATATTGTAGTGCCCAGGCGCGAGTGTGGCTTCGATAGAACTTTGTGGCTTAGACGCCAGTGTCTGCATGCAATTGCTGCAAGGCGTAGACCGTAGTGTGCTGCCGTTGCATGGCGGCAATCCCCTCGGCTGCGGCCTGGGCAGCGGCGATGGTGGTGATGGTGGGGATGCGAGCCAGTACCGCTGCGCGGCGAATGGCCTTTTCGTCGAAGAATGTATCCTGCCCCCGCGGCGTGTTGACGATCAGCTGGATGCGGTCCCCTTTGATGAGGTCGACGACATTCGGCCTGCCCTCCTTCACTTTGAAGACCCGCTCGACGCTGAGGCCTACACTTTCAAGGGCGTTGGCCGTTCCCTCAGTGGCGACAATCTTGAATCCGAGATGAACATAGCGACGCGCGAGTTCCGTCGCCGCTTCCTTGTCGTGATCGTTGACGCTGAAGAAGACCGTGCCGCTGGTAGGCAGCACTTGCCCCGCGGAAAGCTGCGCCTTGGCAAATGCCTCGCCGAAGGTGGCTGCCACGCCCATCACTTCTCCCGTCGAACGCATCTCAGGACCAAGGACCGTATCAACTCCCGCAAACTTGTTCCAGGGGAAGACGGGGGATTTCACGTAGTAAAAGGCTCCGGTTTCGAGATCCTTCCGAGCGGCCAATTGACGCGGAAGCAGTTCGCTGAGTTTGCGGCCAGTCATCAGACGCGCGGCAACTTTGGCCAGCGGGATTCCCGTTGCCTTCGAGACGTACGGCACAGTACGCGACGCGCGCGGGTTTACCTCGATCACGTAAACATGGTCCTGTCCCTCCGCATCGCGCTGGATCGCAAATTGCAAGTTGACCAGGCCGACCACTTTCAGTGCCAAAGCAAGCTTGCGCGCATACGTGCGAAGGACGTCAAGCGTTTCCGGACGAATGTTGACAGCGGGCAGAACGCAGGAAGAATCGCCGGAGTGAATGCCGGCCTCTTCGATGTGTTGCATGATGCCGGCGATGATCACATCCTGGGAGTCGCACAGCGCGTCGACGTCGACTTCCGTTGCGTCCATCAGGAAGTGGTCGACGAGGACCGGCCGCTCTTGAGAGTACTCGACCGCCTGCTTCATGTACTGCTCGATAGCTTCCCCGTCGTAGCAGATGACCATGGCGCGGCCGCCCAGCACGTAGCTTGGGCGCACGAGTACCGGGTAACCGATGCGCTCGCCGATAGCCAGAGCTTCTTCAACACTTGTAGCAGTACCGCCGCGAGGCTGGGGAATTTCGAGCTCTTCCAGCAGCTTGCCGAAGCGCTTGCGGTCTTCGGCGAGATCGATGGACTCAGGCGACGTGCCGATGATGGGGACGCCGGCGGCGCGCAGACGTTGCGAAAGATTCAACGGCGTCTGCCCACCGAATTGCACAATCATGCCGATGGGCGCGCCCGACGAAGCCTCGTGGTTGTATACGGCAAGCACGTCTTCAAGCGTGAGCGGCTCAAAGTAGAGCCGGTCGCTGGTGTCGTAGTCGGTCGAAACAGTTTCCGGGTTGCAGTTGACCATGATTGTCTCGTAGCCATCGTCTTTGAGTGCGAAAGCCGCGTGGCAGCAGCAGTAGTCGAACTCGATGCCCTGGCCGATGCGGTTTGGTCCCGAACCAAGAATGATGATTTTCGGCGTCTGCGTGGGCGGCGCTTCGTCCTCTTCGTCGTAGGTCGAATAGAGGTAGGGCGTCATGGATTCGAACTCGGCCGCGCAGGTGTCGACGAGCTTGAAGACCGGCTTGATTCCCTTGCTCTCGCGCAGTTCCCTCACCTGCTGTGTGCCTGCGTGGCCTTCGAGATTCCACTCCGCTGCAATGCGCTCATCGCTCAGGCCGAGCCGCTTCAATCGGCGCAGATGTTCCTCGGTGATGTTCTCGGGAGTTGTAGCGGAAATCTTGCCCTGCTCCAGCGTGATTTCGCGAATCTGGTGCAGAAACCACGGGTCCATGCCGGTGAAACGCGCAACTTCGCGCACGCTCAAACCGCGCTCGAATGCGAAGCGGATGTAGCCGAGGCGCTCCGGCTGCGGAGTAACCAGGCGCTGAGTCAGACGGCGCGGTTCCAGGTTGATCTCTGAGCCAGTCTTCTTGCCTGTCTCGAGTGCACGCCATGCCTTCATCAGTGCTTCTTTGAATGTGCGCCCAATGGCCATTACTTCGCCGACCGACTTCATCTGCGGGCCGAGCGTGTCATCGGAGCCTGGAAACTTTTCAAACTGCCACTTGGGGATTTTCACCACGACGTAATCGATAGTCGGCTCAAAACAGGCCGGCGTTTTGCGCGTAATGTCGTTGGGGATCTCGTCCAGCGTGTAGCCGACGGCAAGCTTGGCTGCAATCTTGGCGATGGGAAAGCCGGTAGCTTTTGAAGCCAGCGCCGAAGAACGCGAGACACGCGGATTCATTTCGATCACAGTCATGCGGCCGTCAACAGGGTTAACAGCAAACTGCACATTCGATCCACCTGTTTCAACGCCGATCTCGCGCATCACTGCGATCGCCGCATCGCGCATCTTCTGATACTCGCGATCCGTAAGCGTCTGCGCCGGGGCGACGGTGATAGAGTCGCCAGTGTGGACGCCCATGGGGTCAAAATTCTCAATGCTGCAAATGATGATGACGTTGTCGGCGAGATCGCGCATCACCTCAAGCTCGTATTCCTTCCAGCCCAGCACGCTCTCTTCAATGAGGCATTCATGGACAGGGGAAAGGTCGAGGCCGCGAGCGAGAATCTCCATCAGCTCTTCCCGGTTGTAAGCGATGCCACCGCCGGATCCACCAAGCGTGAAGCTTGGCCGGATCAACACCGGGAATCCGAGCTTGCCGGCGAAGTCGAGACCATCGCGCAGGTTATTCACCAGCGCCGACTTCGAGACTTCCAGGCCGATGCGGATCATCGCATCTTTGAACAGCAACCGGTCTTCTGCTTTCTTGATTGCTTCAAGTTTGGCGCCGATCAACTCGACGTTGTACTTATCGAGGATGCCCGAGTCGGCGAGATCGACGGCGAGATTCAGGGCCGTCTGCCCACCCACCGTTGGCAGCAACGCGAATATGCCGGAGCCGGGTTTATCGGCGAGCATCTTGGACTCGATGCGGATAATCTCTTCGACGTAATCGCGCGTGAGCGGTTCAATGTAAGTGCGGTCCGCGAGCTCAGGATCGGTCATGATAGTGGCCGGGTTCGAGTTCACCAGCACCACCTCATAGCCCTCCTGCCGCAACGCCTTGCAAGCTTGCGTGCCGGAGTAGTCGAACTCGGCCGACTGGCCGATCACAATCGGCCCCGAGCCGATCACCAAAATCTTCTGTATGTCATTTCTGCGTGGCATTTTTTGCAAGTTTCCTAGTCGTGGCTTGTTTTGAGTAACCGAATGGCGCGGTCAAACTGTTTCCTGCTTGTGAACACCGGAGACGTACAATCCATGCAGATGCCGGGTTTAATCATCACGAAGATTGGCCCTTGATGACGCAGGGCGCGCAAGCCCGCTCCAACGACGACCTGGCGGTCCGCGATTCCGAATTCAGGAACCTTCACGTGGAGCAGGTATTCCCCTTTTGCATTACTGAAATCAAAATATCCGTTAGCATCTGTTTTCATAGCTTGCGAGGGCGGACCGCCGCTGGCGAGTGCTACTTGAACGCCGACAAACGGCTTTCCTGTTTCGCTCAGAACATAGCCGTGCACATGCGAGAGGTGGAGCGGCTTCTCGACCCTAATCTGCGCTCGCCCCGCGACAGCGAGCAAAAGTGCCATCGCTATTAGAACCAAAACCGTTGACTCGACGCGCAGCCTCATTGCTTCCCTCCCTCGGGGGCTAAAGCCCTGCCTTTGGGCGCAACTTCAATGGACGGGCTGAAGCCCATCCCCTTCACGGCATCCGAGGGAGAGTTTGTTGGGGGCACAATTGGTGGCGCAGACTGAAGGGTACGGGCTTCAGCCCGTACATCCCTGTTGCCCAGATCACCGGGCTTTAGCCCCTGAGGGAATGCACTGTCCGGATAGCCCATGAATTCATAAAGAACAATGTTCTCGATCAGCCTTGCTTCGACAGGGTTGGTGCGAATGTACTCCAAATGTCGATTCCAATCCTCTTCATCGCGGATTCGATGGTCTGTGAATCCCGGCTGCCAGATTTCGCCAGTCCATTCGAGTTCCCTTTTGGCGCGAAAAGAGAAGCCTCCCTTGATAAGTTGAACCGACTTCTCAACCGATTCAACTGGAGTGATCAGCAGATGAAGGTGGTCGGGCATTATGACGAAGGCATGAAGTTGGTAGCCGGTCCCGGTGTAGTGATTGATCGTGGTAAGCATCAAGCGCGCCCAGCGGTCATGGCGAAAGAATGGCTTCCGGCCCGCTGTCTGTGTCGAGACGAAGTAGGTGAATTCGTTGCTCCGAGTTGTCTCTCGCGTTGGACGCATCCCATTCCCTCGGGGGCTAAAGCCCGGTTCATTTGCAGTCTCAATGTACGGGTTAAAGCCCGTACCCTTCGGTTAAAGCCCGTACCCTTCGGTTAAAGCCCGTACCCTTCGGCTAAAGCCCGTACCCTTCGGTTAAAGCCCGTACCCTTCGGTTAAAGCCCGTACCCTTCGGCTAAAGCCCGTACCATTCAGTTAATACCCGCACCCTTCATCTTGAAGCTTGTCCTTGTCCACATGAAAAAGCGGGGCAAATGCCCCGCCAATGGCTCCCTTCGTACAGTTCAAAACTTGAATCAAAGTACTCATCCCTTCCACTCCTCCATCATCTGCCGGAAGTCATGGAATAAGTAGTGCGAGTCGTGCGGTCCCGGCGCCGCTTCGGGATGGTACTGCACGGTGAACAGCGGCAGCGTCTTATGCCG
>JBELAI010000096.1:0-20091 GCA_049508975.1 Occallatibacter sp.
AGCCGCATCAGTTCCCGCCTTTGCGCACCAAGGGCCATGCGTATCCCCAGTTCGCGGGTCCGCCGCGCCACTTCGTAGGAGAGCAATCCATACAAGCCGATGCACGCCAGTATCAGGGCCAGCAATGCAAAGAAGCTCGACAGGCGCGACATGAGGCGCTCCTGATAGAGCATCTGCTCGATCTGCTGGGTCTGCGTCCGCACATCGAAGAGGGGCAGGTTGTTATCGGCCTGCGCAACAATGGCGCGTACCTGTTTCACCAGGGCGATAGGGTCGCCAGCGGTACGCAGTTCGAAATGGGAGCTGTTGCCCACCTGGGGCAAGAACATGGTGGGCGTGATATCTCTCCGCAGCCGGGAGTATTTGGTGTCGGCGGCAATGCCCACGATGAGATAGCCAGGCTGCGGACCTATTGCCGGCTCATCGCCTTGCGCGTTGGTTTGCGGCTTGGCGGCCGTTGCTGGGCTATCGGATGCGGCAGCTTCCTTTGCCGCGGTCACCACCGTGTTCGTTGCCTCTGCCGAGGCAAAGTCGGCGAGAGTGAATACGCGGCCGGCTAACACTGGAATGCGCATCGTTTGGAAGAAATCCAGACCCACCCGGAGCGTAGCGGCGTTGGCGTTCGATTTGGGGGACGCGCCGTCGATGTGCACCGAATTAGCAGACCAGCGACCGCTCAAGAGGGCATTCTCTGAATAACTGGCCGACACCACGCCAGGCAGCGCTTTAAACTGCTCCTGCAACTGTCGGTAGAGCTTGACCGTTTGGCGGTCTTTGTATCCTGCCAGGACGGGATTGATGCCGAAGAGCAGGACACTTTGGGAATCGAAACCCGTATCGAGTGTTTGCAGGTTATGCAGCGTACGCACCAGTAATCCCGCGCCGACCAGCACGACTGCCGAGAGCGCCACCTGCGCCACAACCAGCGCGTCGCCGGCGCGGACACGCCAGCCGCTCTGCGAAGCGCCCCCGGAGTTGGACGACGCATTCTCCCTGAGTGAAGGTGTAAGGTCGGCGCGCGCGCTGCGGAAGCTGGGCGCCAGACCGCATAGGATGCCGGTGGCGAGCGTAACGCCACTGGTGAACGCAAGCACGCGCCAGTCCGGAGCAATGACAAACGGGAAGGGCTGGTCGAGGCCGCTGGAGATCAGCCTGGTGAGAGCGTTGACACCCCAAACGGCAACCAGAACGCCGAGCGCTCCGCCGGTGATTGCCAGTAGCAGGCTCTCGGTGAGGAGCTGGCGCGCAATCCGCGCGCGTCCGGCGCCCAGCGCCTGGCGCAGGGCCAACTCCTTTTGCCGGTTGGCTGAGCGCGCCAAAATCAGGCCGGCCACGTTGGCGCAAGCGATGAGCAGCACAAAGCCCACCGCGGTCATGATGAGTTCCAGCATGGCTGCAATCTGACTGGACTCGCCGTTCAAGGCCTCTCGTGCCGGCAAAAGCCGGAGAGCGGGCGCGTCGTCGTCGCTGAAGATCGGCTTGGCTGCGCGCAGCACCTCCGCGTGGAAGAGTACAGTTGCCTCAGCCTGTGCCTGCTCGATGGAAATGCCCGGCTTGAGTCGGCCGGCCACGACGACCCACCAACTTGCCGGATTGGACAGCCGGTCTTTTGTCCTCCACCATTCGCTTCGTACTCGGTCCGCAAGCGAAAGGGGCATGAAGAAATCCTGGCTCTTGCCTGGCGTCAGGCTTTTGAAGCCCGGCTCGGCCACGCCGACTATTGCGACATCTACGTTGTTCAGGCGGACCGTGCGGCTCACGGCGGAGGGGTCGGCGCCAAAGGCGCGCTGCCAATAGCCGTAATCCAGCACTATTGCCGGCGATGCAGTGGGCGTATCGTCCGCAGGGGTCAGCGGCCGCCCCAGGATTGTCTTTGCGCCGAGGGTCGAGAAGTAGTCGCCTGAGACAAATTCGCCGCGCGCGATATTCGCCGGCCCGTTGCCGCTGAAGCCCACTTTGAGAGGGCCTGCGAACGCCGTCACACCGGACAATGTGGCTATGTGGCTGCGCAGAGCCTCATAAAACGGCACGGAAAATGAGCAGTCCCTCGTGCCGCCATTTCGGTCGCAGTCGCCGTCATCGCTGTGTTCACTCAGCTTCGGGTCGTGATGCGAGTTCCAGCTAAAGATCACCAGGCGCTGCGGATCTTCGGCCGGCAGCGATCGCAGCATCACCGCATCGATCACGCTGAAGATGGCGGTATTGGCGCCGATGCCGAGCGCCAGCGTAATAATTACAACGGCGGCAAAGCCTGGCGATTTCGCCAGCATCCGCACCGCATAGCGCAGGTCCTGTATCGTCTGCTCCATCCAAAGCAGGGATCGTTCGTCGCGATGCGCCTGCTTTGCCTGCTCCACACCGCCGTAGGTGCGCTTCGCGGTCAGTCGGGCTTCTTCAGGCGACATGCCGCGGCGTTCGAAATCGTCGGCGAGCAAAGTCAGATGCGACGCAACCTCGCGTGCAAGCTCATCTTCAGCACGGTTGTTTCGGAAGAGATTGTTCAACTTTGACAGGCTTCGTCTTAAGCGCGACACGATTATTGCTCCTCCGCCAACAGCTTTTCAACCACACCCGACATTTGACGCCAGCGCGCGGTTTCTTCATCAAGCGCCTTCAATCCAGCCTTCGTGATGGCATAGTACTTTGCTTCGCGGTTGTTCTCCGTCTTGCCCCAGGAGGCGCGCGTCCAGCCATGCTGCTCCAGCCTGATAAGGGCCGGATAAATGGTGCCCTGGTTCAGGTTCAACTGGTTTCCTGAAACCTGTTCAAGCCGACCGGCGATTCCGTACGCGTGCTGAGGACCCATCGTGGCCAGGGTGCGGAGAATCATCAGATCGAGTGTGCCTTGCAATATCGGAATGGGCTTCTTCTTCACTTGTTATCCAAGTAGACGTCCACTTCACTTGAATGTCAAGTGTAATTTGCGCGACGAGGCCCGCCGCCGATTCGCTGCCTCAGCTTGAGCGAGCAGGTTGCGCAAGAGCTGCATGCTTGCTCAGGGCCATATTCAAAAGAGCCGGCTCGTGATGTTCTGGACATCCTGCTAATTGATCTTCAGGGAAAAATGGATGCAGTCGACTGATTAGCGTCGCTCGAGCGGAACGGATACGCGCCAAAGAGCGCTAGGTCCGACCTGCCTGGATCAGCGAATGCGCCATGTGGTGGAGCAGAGGCGTCGCCTCGCCTGGTTCGAAAATCTGCGAGCTCACAAATGCGCCGTTGATGAGGAGTGAGAGTTGGCCGGCAAGTTCGTCCGGACGGGCGACGCCTAATCGTTCGGCGATGCCTTTCAACCGCTGGCGCATCTCGCGCTTGTGCTTGGCGGCAACCTTGCGTGCCGGATGATCGATGTCGGGAAATTCCGCGGCCACGTTAATCTGCGGACAGCCACGGTAATTGGGGCGCCCGACTCGTTCGCCGATCCAGGCAAGATGGGCGTCCAGTTCGGCATCTGCATCGTCACTATGCCGGACGGCAACACGATCCCAGGTTGCCCAGAAATCCGCGTCCTCGCGTTTGAGAAAGGCGGCGATGAGGTCGTCCTTCGTTCTGAAATGCCTGTAGAGGCTCGTTTTCGCCACCCCTGCCTTCTCGACGACGAGATCAACCCCCACCGCGCGCACGCCGTGTTGATAAAAGAGTGTGCACGCAGTATTGAGAATTCTCCCCCTCACCTCAGCATGACTTTGGGTGCCTGATAGTGACTCGGTTTTTGGCATAGTTCCCCCGGTTCGCACATCTGCTCTTGACGCGCTACAGACCTGTACGTATCGTATCACTACAGACAGGTCTGTAGCATTCAAAGGAGCCAACAATGAATACAAATGGTGGACAAGGGACTCAACCGACCGTAGCGGTCTTTGGAGCTGCCGGCCACACCGGCCATTTCGTGGTTGCCGAGCTACTGCGCCGCGGAATCGTGCCGATTGCCATTGCCCGTGACCCTGCCGCGCTCGCAGCGGCAGACTTCCCCGGAAACGGACGTCTGGGCCACAGAGTCCTGTGCCGCCAGGCGTCCGTTGAGGACAAGCAGTCACTCGATCGGGCGCTCGACGGAGCCCGGGCCATCATTAATTGCGCCGGCCCCTTTCTCGAAACGGCCGATGCTGTAGCAAACGCTGCCCTGCGAGCCGGTATTCACTATCTTGACGTCACTGCCGAGCAGGCCAGTGCGCGCGCGACGCTCGAGAAGTACGATGCCGCCGCGCGCGAAGCGGGAATCGCCGTCATTCCTTCAATGAGCTTCTACGGTGGCTTCGCAGATTTGCTAGTCACGGCCGCGCTGAGCGACTGGGACCACGCAGACGCGATTGATGTCATGATCGGGCTCGACAGCTGGCATCCTACGCGCGGTACGCGCATCACGGGTGAAAGAAATACAGGGCAGCGCATGGTGGTCGCGGGGGGTAGGCTTATCCCTGTATCGTCGCCGCGTTCAGAAAAAGATTGGGAGTTCGGCGGCTCACTCTGCCGCCAGGCCATGATTGAAGTGCCGTTCTCCGAGATCGTTTTGATTGCGCAGCATGTGAAGACGGCCGAACTCCACACCTGGCTCAGCCGTATTGCGCTCGACGACATCCACAATTCCGCGACCCCGGCCCCGAAGCCCGCGGATGAAACAGGACGCTCGCTGCAACGCTTCATCGTGGACGTGGTGGCAACACGAGACGGCAACACACGGCACATCAGCGCGCGAGGGCGTGACATTTACGCCTTCTCTGCGACGCTGGTTTGTGAGGTGGTAGTACATTTGCTCGAAGGCAAGTTCAGCAGCGCTGGCGCGTGGCCGCCAGGAGCGATACTGAACGCGCACGAGGTTCTGTCAGCCCTGACACCTGATTATCTGACATTCGAAATTACTGCGGCTTCACCGCTCACCACCGTTGAAACACAAGGGCAACGACATGAACCATAGCCCTGCTTTCAATTGGCGCCATTAACAGCCCGCAGCGCATCTCCAGAATGCATCGCATTGAAGCACACATTGGTGATTCGGAATAAACCGCTCTGATTTGGAGAGTCCTTCACCCCTCACCGGAAGCGAAGGCTCAGAAGGAACACCACGAGCGGGGTGCGCGCCATCGGCCGCGGAACATGCTCGTCCCAAAGACAACGCTTTTATTCATTCGTTGTGCCGCATGACAAATGTCACGGAGTTTTCCTGACTCTTCACACTTTAACCGCTGCCGGATTGCTCCCATACTCGATCTTGTCAGATGCAATTTCCAAATAAGGAGCTAGCCATGAGCGCAGTCCTTGAACTTCCCCGGCCCGATGTAGCGCCCGTCCCCAGCCGGTCCGCCGAAGCTGTCGCTTCACTCAACCACGTCACCAAGCGATTCCCCAATGGTGTTGTCGCTCTCGACAATCTTTGTCTAACTCTTCGCCGCGGCGAGGTGGTCGCCCTGCTTGGCCCCAACGGAGCTGGGAAATCCACCGCAGTCAAGCTTCTCATGGGTCTCAGTTCGCCGACATCTGGTACTGTCAACATCTTTGGCGCTGACCCGCGCAATCATTCCGCACGCATGCGGACGGGAGTGATGCTGCAGGTTGGCAAGGCCCCCGAGATGCTTCGCGTCCGGGAGCACATCGAACTCTTTCGGGGATATTACCCCTGCCCCATGGCATACACCGATATCATCAAGGTTGCCGGTCTCGATGGGATCGAATCGCGCTTTTTTGGTCAGCTTTCCGGCGGACAGAAGCAGCGGGTTTTGTTTGCGCTCGCACTGGCCGGCGACCCTGACCTGATATTCCTCGATGAGCCGACCGTCGGCCTCGACATCAAATCCCGCCGTGGCATGTGGGCGCAGATTGAGTTGCTCGCCAGCCGGGGCAAGACAGTGCTCCTGACAACGCATTACCTTGAGGAAGCCGATTCTCTGGCGCGGCGCATTGTGGTTATTGACAAGGGCCGCATCGTTTGCGAGGGTACCCCGGCTGAGGTCAAGTCGCTTGGCTCGGTCACGCCAGGGGTATTGAACAGCCGCAGCATGAAAATCATTCGCTGCGCCACTACCATTTCCACCCATGCTTTGCTGAACATCCCTGGCGTCACGAGCGCTACGGTCAGCGGGGAGTTCACCACCATCCTCACGAGTCAGGCTGAGTCGACAATGCGCGAAATTCTCGCTCTCGATCCGTCACTGCACTCGATGGATGTGCAGAGCCCCAAACTCGAAGACGCTTTCCTCGCCCTCACCGGTGACCACGAATA
The DNA here is from genome assembly GCA_049508975.1 of Occallatibacter sp. Lineage (GTDB taxonomy): Bacteria > Acidobacteriota > Terriglobia > Terriglobales > Acidobacteriaceae > Telmatobacter. The sequence continues at coordinate 6,218 of JBELAI010000096.1, forward strand.
ATCGCGCGCTACACCACGTTTGTTAACCGAATTCGCCGGGAATCGGCGCATGACCGTCCCGACCACCAACTTGAACTCACAACACTCGGAAAAGGAGCGACTCATGTCAACCGCGACGTTGGACCTTCCCCGCATTAACTCTCTCACACGCAACATGTCAATTCTCTTGCGCGAAACCCGCTACGAGTTCCTTCGCCTCATGCGCACCCGCAGCTTCTCATTTTCTGTCGTCGGCTTCCCCGTCGTGTTCTATCTCTTCTTCGGAATCATCATGAACCGGGGACAGCAGATCGGGGCCATTTCGGTCGCAAAATATGTCCTGGCCAGCTATGCGGTGTTTGGAATGGTAGGCGCAGCGCTGTTCGGCATTGGCGTGGGCCTGGCCGCCGACCTCGCCGCAGGCTGGCTCGATCTCAAGCGCGCCAGCCCTATGCCCCCGCTCGCCTATGTCCTTGCCAAGTGCTGTTCTGCCGTGTTCTTCGGGGTCCTCATCGTCAACCTTCTCGCCTTGATGGGCATCACCATGGGCCACGTTTCTCTAACTTTCGTGGAATATGCCCGCATGATCGCCCTCACCATTGTCGGCGTCATTCCCTTCGTCTGCATGGGCCTGGCGCTCGCCCTGCTTGTTCCTTTCAGTTCCGCACCTGGAATCACGAACATGATCTACCTGCCCATGAGCTTCTGCGGAGGACTCTGGGTCCCGCTGATGTTCCTGCCGCACTTCATGCAAACGATCGCTGTGCTCATGCCAACTTATCACTTGGGCCAGTTGATGCTCGGCGCCTTCGGTTACGCGAGCACTGGTACCACTTTAAGCCACTGGTATGGGCTTCTTGGCTTTACACTGCTGATGCTTGGTATCGCAGCCGCTGCCTTGCGCCGCATTGAGCAAAGCTCCTAAGGCGTACACTGCGTAGAAAGAAGTCATGTCCACGATCGATCTCAACTCGCAGCGCCCGCAGAGCCGATGGGCTTGGATGTGGCTTGCCTACACCGCCTTCCTCTTCATCCAGCCGCTCGTGGAGCCGAGCCGCAACCTCTGGCTCGGCACCATCGCCTGCTTCATCGTCTTCCTCAGCTTCTTCCGAGCGCTCTTCCACGCTACATCCAATTCCGGGCCCCGGCGCTTTTGGGCGGTCGGCGCTACGTTCGCTCTGGGCCTCGCGGTGTTCCCGTGGAACGGCGGCGGTTCCACATTCTTCATCTATGCTGCGGCTATTCTTCCGTTCGTCATCGAGTCCTCCCGGCGCGTCGTCACTCTCATCTTCCTGGAAACTGTTGCCATCTTGGCTGAAGGCGCGTACTTCACTCTTGTCACGCACAATGGTCCCTTTCATGTAGGCTGGCCCAACACATTCTTCGCGATCTTCCTCGTGGTGGTGATCGGTGGCGGTAATATCTACTACGCCGAGCAGAGGCGCGCCGGCATCAAACTCCGCGCCGCGCTCGAAGAAAACGTCACCTTGGCCGCCGTTGCCGAGCGCGAACGCATAGCACGCGACCTTCACGATGTCCTCGGCCATACTCTCTCTGTGATCGTCCTCAAAGCAGAACTGGCCGGGCGCCTCGTCTCACTCGATCCAGTCCGCGCCGCAGCGGAAATAGCCGACGTCGAACGAACCTCCCGAGCCGCCCTCGCTGAAATCCGCGAAGCCATCGGCGGCTATCGCTCTCGCGGATTGGCAGCCGAAATCGATACCGCGCGCCGTACACTGGAGGCTGCCGGCGTCACGCTCGTTACGGAAAGCAAACCAGATCGCGAGACTCTCAGTCCCCAGGAGGAGACTGCCTTGGCCCTTGCGCTACGCGAAGCAGTCACCAACATCGTGCGCCACGCCCACGCCACCACCTGCCGCCTCTGCTTCGTCTCTGAAGCGGGTCACCGCCGCCTCATGGTGGAAGACGACGGGCAGCACGAAATAGTGCGCGAAGGCAACGGCCTGCGCGGCATGCGCGAACGCATTGAATCCCTCGGTGGACAATTCTCCCTCGAATGCGGCATGGGGCATAGACGCGGAACCCGCCTCACCATCGATCTCCCGCGTCGTGAGGCCTCCGCATGATGACCGCCGGCCCGGGCTCCACTGCCCAGCGCTCCTCTACCCCCATCCGTGTCCTCCTTGCCGAAGATCAGACCATGCTCCGCGGCGCGCTCGCCGCGCTGCTCGATCTCGAGCCCGACATTACCGTAATTGCTCAGGCCGCCAACGGCCGCGAGGCTCTCAAACTCGCCCGCCTTCACTCACCCGACGTCGTCATCACCGACATCGAAATGCCCGAGCGCACCGGCCTTGAACTCGCTGACGACCTGAAGCAAACTGCCTCCGGCCCTCATGTCATCATTCTGACTACCTTTGCGCGTCCCGGATATCTGCGCCGAGCCCTGGAAGCCGGTGCACGCGGGTACCTTCTCAAGGACCGGCCGGCCAGCGAACTCGCAGAAGCTGTGCGGCGCGTCCATGCCGGACTGCGCGCCATCGATCCCGACCTTGCCGCCGAAGCCTGGAGCGGCGACGAAGACCCCCTCTCGGACCGCGAGCGTCAGGTCTTGCATCGCGCCGGCGAAGGCCGCTCCACCGCGGAAATTGCCGCCGCGTTGCATCTCTCGGAAGGGACAGTGCGCAACTACCTTTCTGAATCCATCGCCAAACTGGGCGCCGCCAATCGGATTGACGCGGCCAGAATCGCCCGCGCCCGCGGCTGGCTGTAGTTGCCGGACAGTTTGGACCTCACCTTATCCACTCCATATGCATGCGGCAAGGTCCGAAATTGCTGAATCTTGGAGTTACGCGCTCTTGGTGCGAATGCCCGTTTGCGGCTTCTACTTTTCTTTCGTTACGAGTTGGCCGCCGATGTCCCTTATTTCCACGGGGCCTAGACTCGCGTCCTTAAGGCCAGGCTCAATCTTGGCGCGATCTCCCGCAGCCACAATCAACAGTTGATCGGGATGCAAGTACTTGAGTGCCACCTTCGCAATGTCTGCCTCGGTCACGGCCTGGTACCTTGCCGGCAGCTCAGCATAGTAATCCAGTGGGCGATCGTAGATGAAGATATCGTTCATCGCGTTGGCGATTGACGACGTGGTTTCAAACCTGCCGGGCAGTGACCGAATCGACGCTTCTTTGGCTGCGGCCAGTTCCTCGCTGGTCGACGGTTTGGTGGGAAAGTTACGGATTTCGGTCATCAACTCCTTGGCTGCGGCCGCAGTCACGTCGGTGCGCACCAGGGCGCCGGCAGAGAATCCGCCTCCGGCCCGAAACTCCTGGAACGTCGATCTCGCGCCATACGTGTAGCCGTGCACCTCGCGCAGATTCATGTTGATGCGGCTCCCAAAGCTTGCGCCCAGCGTGTAGTTCATCACGTCGAGGGTGTCGGCATCGGGAGAGCTTTTTGGAACGCCGAGTCCGAATGCATAGAGGGCCGTCTGCGGCGCTCCGGGCTTATCGACGATAACGATGTGGGTGGGCCGCGGCGGAGGAGGAGGAGGAATGTGGGCTTCGCTCGCGGCCTGGCTGCTCCACTTGCCGAAGTACTTGCGTGCAAGTTTCTCGGCGTCGGCGCGGGTCACGTCACCCACCAGCAGCAGCGCTGAATCCTGCGGCCCGTAGTGATCGGCATAGAAGCGGGTAATGTCGGCGGGGGTGAGCGCGGTGATGCTTTCGGTTGTGCCGTTGCCGGACAAGCCGTACGGCTGATCGCCGAAGACGAGCTTGGGACCGACGCGCGTCGCCATGCTTCCCACGTTGTCGGCTTCCTGCGCAATGCGCACCAGGCGCTGCTTGCGGTCTCGTTCCACGTCGTCGGGCCGGAAGGCAGGATGTTCGGCAACATCCGCCAGCAGGTCCATCGCTTTCTCCGAATGGGAAGTCAGCGCACTCATCACGATTGCGCCGGAGTCCATGCCTGCAAACGCATTGATGCTTGTTCCAATACGCTCTTGATCGCCGGCGAGTTTTGCCAGATCGCGTGAAACGGTGCCGTCCCCCATGATTTCCGCAGTCAGGGTTGCGAGCCCGCTCTTGCCTGGCTCGATGTTGTCGCTTCCTGCGCGCGAAACTACCTCCGCGGTGATGACTGGCAGGGAATGCTCCTCGACCAGCAAGACCTTCAGACCGTTCTCCAGCTTCAATTCCACGGGTACAGGGAGGTGCAGTGTGGGCACGGGACCGGCCTCGGGCTTGGACTTGCGCCATTCCTGCGCGGCCTCAAACTCCGGCGAATATGGATTCACGATCTTGACATTCGCGTCGGTATCGGCCGGGCTCCTTGGCACGTCGTCCAATACTTTTTTGCCTGGGATACAATAGACCACTACGGCTGCATCCTTGGACAGATACTTCTCCGCGGCACTCTTCGTGCTGGTCACCGTCGTTGCCTCGGTCATGGCGACGTCCTTGGGCAGAAAGCCAGGATCGCCGGTGTACTGGTTGTACTGGTCGAGGGTGTCGGCTATGCCGCCAAAGCCGCCGAGCCTCTGCAGGCCGCTGATCTTGCCGGTAAGGTCGAGCGCCTTCGACGCTTCCAATTCCTCCGCGGTGGGCCCGTCCTGCTGAAGCTTGCCTAGCTCGCTCCAGAACGTGGCCTCCAGGTCTTCGAGCTTCACTCCGGGCTTGGCGGTCAACGAACACTGCGTGATGCCGGTCAGCTTGAGCGCCTGTGTGAAACAGGTAACGCTTTGAGCCGTCTGCGCTTTGTATACCAGCGCTTCATCGAGCCGGCTGGCCTTCGCGCCGCCCAACGCAAATGCCGCGGCACGGATGCTGTAGGATTCCGGCGTGTAGGCGGGCGGCGTGAGCCATGCGATGGTGACCTGCGAGAGATGTACGGTATCGGTTACGGTCGCCCGGCGCTGCGACGTAATGGGAGGAGTGATCGCTGTGACCGGCGCAACCGTGGGTCCTGCAGGAATCGGCCCAAACCACTTCGTCAGCAGCGCGCGCAGTGTGCTGGGGTCGAAATCGCCGGCGATGGCGATCGATGCGTTGTTTGGAGTGTAGAACTGCTGGTGGAAGTCACGGACATCCGCGATGCGGGCTGACTCCACATCGGCGTGGCTGCCGATGACGTCTCCGTAGTAGGGGTGCTCTTTGGGAAAAAGCAGGTGGAACACTTGCTCCCTGGCGACATAGTAGGGCTGGCCCTCGCCTTGACGCCGTTCATTCCGGACAACGTCGCGCTGGTTGGTCAGCTTGTCGCGATCCAGGCCTTCCATCAGAAAGCCCATCCGGTCGCTTTCAAGCCAGAGTGCCAGTTCAAGCTGGTTGCTGGGCATGGTTTCGAAGTAATTGGTTCGATCGAAGTTTGTCGTACCGTTTACGTCGGTAGCGCCCGCGGACTGCACATATTTGATGTGGGCTTTCTCGCCTACATGTTCGGAACCTTCAAACATCATGTGTTCGAACAGGTGCGCAAATCCAGTGCGGCCCGGCCGCTCATTGAGAGGACCTACGTGGTACCACAGGTCGACAGCCACGAGCGGCAGACGGTGGTCTTCGTGGGTAAGGACGGTGAGTCCGTTGGGCAGCGTGTATTTCTCATACTTGATTTCCGGCAGTTTGTTCGGACTTTGGGCAATGCCGGCGCACCCCATTCCCACCAGAACAAGGGCAGCGAGAATGCACATATGTTTCGAGGACTGAGTTTTCAATGGACTCCTCCTTCTAGATCGGGGTTTCGCGGTGCAGACAGAATACTATCCGCCCCTCTTCGTTTTGTTCGGAGGCATCTTTTCTTGTTGAAAGCTAACTTTGTTCCGCCGAGGCGGCCCCGTCTTTAAGCGCTCGACCAACGCACAAAACGAGAAACAGTTCTCAACGCAATCCGCACGTTTGAAAAGTGCGGAAAACCGCATTCCCAAACGAGCGGTTAGGTTCAATCGCTGAACCAGGTTCTATTCTCGCGCGATGCTGAGATTGGCGCGCATAGTGTGCTCTTCCCCTGGCTCCAGCCATACTGCCGAGCTTAGGATGTTACTGGCTTCGACACATGTCATTTGCCGCCATTCATCCGCTCCAAGATCGGAAAGCGATGCCGCTCCCTGCTGCCACGGGTTCCAGACTACCGTCGTTCGAGAATTCTGTTTCTCCGTCCGGACGGTGCGGCAAAGAACTGGATCCACCAACTCCGCCGCGCTCTGAGTCTTGAGGTAGGCGTGGTCGGTCGTGCCGGTCAAAACTAAGTCGCCGGACTGCGTCCTTTCGCGATTCTGATCGAGGTTGTCCAGGTAGCTGACGCCATTGAGGCCGTGCACGCGCACACTCGCGGCCTGGCCCACCCGGAAATAGGTATGCAGTGCCTCTTCAAACGAAAAAGGCGCCGATCCGGTATTTGTAGCGGTCAATTCGAGACCAAGAGTGCTGCCGATCGTGATCCGGAGCGCCAGGCGGAACTCGTGCGGCCACCAGCGACGCGTGGAAGCATCGCTTCCGGTTGAGAAGACCGCGATCACAGATCCGTTTCCTTCCGCGCTCACAGAATCGAGCCGCCACTCCCGCGTGCGTACAAATCCATGGGCCGGCGCCTTAGGATCGTCCGATTTGGCCCGAAACCAGGGGAAGCAGACCGGAATCCCTCCGCGAATCGCGCGGCCGTCTTCCCAGTGCGACTGTCCGCTAAGGAAAATGACATCTTCGAAACCAGCGGGCTTCCAGGAAGTGACTTGGGCGCCGTGCAGGTAAATTTCGGCCGAAGCCGACTTGGTGGTGACCTCGAGCTTGGGTAGTCCACCGTTTCCAGAAATCACGCGGACGAGTCCGGAGATCCCGAATTGGCGATTCAGATCATCGGCGCGCGAGAGATCAGCCATCACAGATCGGATTCTATCCGATAGAGGCTGCCCTGGGTGCGATCGGATTTCGAGCATTTGCTGGAAGCTATACAAACCACTCGGGATGTGTGCACCAGAAACAAGGAAAAGTCTGGATTTCCAGCATTTCTGCTACTGTCGGATGTCGGCCGGTTGAGCAGTTAGGGAGACTGATATGCTTTAGTCAAACGCAGTGTTGAAAGGGCCGAATCGATGACCTCGCCCCAAATATCTGTGACAAAAGGCCTTGTGCGTTATTGGAATCAGCGCTCGAATCATGCGTCTGGTCGAGGAGAACCCAGTGGCTGACAACGCGAATCTCGCCCCTGCCGCAGAACTCGCCGCAAAGAACAAGGCACACTTTCCCAACGAGAGCCCAGAATACCGAGCGGCCCGCAACGCACTCCTCGCCGAAGAAATCGAACTCCGGCGTCACATTGAACACGTCGCCACACTCCGCCGCGCCCTTCCACCCGGCGGTGAGGTTTCCGTAGATCATACCTTCGAAGGCCATGACGGCGCGGTCCACCTCTCTCAGCTCTTTGGCAACAAAGAGACTCTCGTGATCTACAGCATGATGTTCGGCCCGCAACGCGAACGAGCATGTCCTATGTGCACCGCAATGCTCAGTTCATGGGAAGGCACCGCCAGAAATTTGCGCGAACGTGCCGCCCTCGCCATCACTGCACGCTCGCCGATCGCACGCCTCCTCGAATTCAAGAAAGAACGTGGCTGGCTGAACCTTCAACTCTACTCTGACACCAAAGGCGACTACACTCGAGCCTACGTCTGCGCCGACGATGGCGATGTCCCCGGTCTCAGTATCTTCACTCGAAGCAACGACACAGTCCGCCACTTCTGGAGTGGAGAGATAACCGGCGAGATGGCCGACCCCGGCCAAGACCCTCGCGGAGCACCGGACCTCGACCCCCTTTGGACGATCCTCGACCTTACACCGCCAGGCCGCGGCTCCGCTTGGTACCCAAAGCTCGAATACGCAAACCTGACGACGATTAGGTAAGCACGAAGCCCTCGCACTGACGCTTAAGTTTGCACCGACGCGAAAGAAAGTTGCTGCTCTTGGAACGTCTTTGCTGGATCAATGACATCAATTCGGGCAGTGTTGCGGAAGCTTGGCTACCAACAGGCTTCCTCCGAAAAGAACAATATGCGTTCGCATAATGCATCGATGTTGACTGTGAACCGGCGATGCACTGGTTTTGTATCCTCGGGGTCGGGTCTTCCGATGAAAACCCCGTACTCCAGCCGCAACGACGAATACATTCCGGTGTAGCTGTAGATCCAGTGAGGCTCGGACTGGATGTCAATCACTTTAGTGCCGGGATGGCAGAACATCACGTTGAACAAGCCGGATCCGGAAGGACCGACGATAATGGAAGCCGAAGAGAAAACCATTATTTGGTCCTGCACACTCATCGTCTCCGGCTCGATCGTTTCAAATCCCATCCCCTCCAACCTCGCGATAAGCTCTTCTTCGTTGAGCATCGTCCTGGTTGCGCCCCCGCCTCTCCTGTTTAGCCCCAACCGCGAAACATAGACTTTGCGGCCAGTGCGCGGAGAGCCGTGAGAAGCGCGCAGTTCCGCAAAAAACTCGAAACTTCCCGGATCGAGGTAGGCGTGCGGATTACGCATGCAAAGCACAATCGCGCGGTCAATCCGCGTGACGACATCCATCTCGTGGAAGATGATCCGTTCGGCAGGTAGACCGGAGTAGTTCAGAAGATCCATGAAGGGTTTTTGTTGCGCATAGACGATGCATGGAAGAGTAGTCAGCTCCAGTTCCTGAATGGTTTTGACTTTCGGCGCAATGCGAAAAAGAAACGACCCATAACTCAGTGGCTCATCGGAACATAAGATCAGGGCGCTGCCTTCGATATGTCGATTTGCACGATCGCCTGCATCGAAGTGAAACGCCCCTTTCGCTCCCGCTGGACTGAGCCCGGTCTTTTCATTCGCAAATGGGTCCGGATTGGAGATTCGCGCCAGTTGATGTTCGAACACTTCAGTTTCGACATAGCCCTCGTCTGTAAAAAACTGCCCCTCGGGCGTCAGGATAGTTCGGTAGCCCACCAGAAGCGCATCATGCACAACTGCGGTGAAGACCGGCGGGTAAAAGTAAGTCCCGGGTCCAATTCCCTCCGCAAATAGCCCAACCTCATCGGGATCATCGACAAACGCCGCCCCATACCGCTGAAAGACGCGAAGGGGCTGTTCTCCCTCAAAGTAGATCCCATTGCTTCTGCCTGAAGTGATCGAAGTACGATCGATGCGCGGCAGATCGACGGGGTTGACTGCCTGATAAATGTTGGTGTCAGAAGCGGGTGAAACATCGATGCCATCGACTGCCATGCTTCTCCCTTCACATACTCGCCAGCCAACGCTCTTCCGCGAGTTTCCAACGACCCTATCATACCTTCCCGCGCATCGTGCAGGTCTTACACGAGCACCACTCATCACCGAACCAGCACGAAGGTGAGCGACAGGGAGAGCGCGGTCAGGACCACGATGGTCGGCACCGCCCATAGGCCGAGCACGACCAACTGCCCGGTGCGCACTTCTTCTCCATCGCGCCGCGCCTGTGCGAGGACCAGCATGGTTGCCAGTGAGCCGAAGGGCGTAATCATGGGGCCTGCGTTGGAACCGATGAGCACGGCGAGCACCGTGCCCGTATGCGCGTGTGCACTTAGCAGGACACTCCGGGCAATCAGCGCGGCGGGAAGATTGTTGACGATGTTCGAGGCGAAGGCCGTAGCGACCGCTGCGGCGAGAAGCATCTGAGGCGATCCAGGGCTCATTTCCGCTAGCCTCCTGGAAGAGGCGCCGACGACGCCCAGATTCTCAAGTCCCTGCACTGCAATAAAAAGCCCGATGACGAATGGGAATAAATCCCATGCTATTTCTCGCACAAATCGAATGTGTACACGCCCATTCGCCATGCCGGCAAGCAGCAGCACAGCGCTGGCCGCAAAGGCAAACACGTATGGTTCAAGCCCAACCAGCGGGGCCAGAAAGTAACCAACGAGCACAGCGAAAAGGACACTGATGCAAACGAGAAAGTAGGGACGATTTGGAACAACGCTGGCCGGATCAGGGAGCGACTCGGTACTGAAAGTGCTGGGCAGATCGCGGCGAAAGTGCCAGCGCAGAATGATGTATGTCGTGACGAGCGCGACGATTTGCGGCACGATCATTCTCGCCGCAAATGCTGCGAAGGTCTGATGGAAGGCGTCCGCGAAGAGCAGGTTTGTAAGATTGCTGATGGGAAGCAGCAGCGAACCGACGTTGGCAACGAAGGCGCACAAGAGGACATAGGGGGCTCCGGGAAGTTTGAGCCTCTTAACCAGAGCCAGCATCACGGGCGTAAGCATTACCGCCGTTGTATCCAGCGAGAGGATCGCCGTAATGATTGCGCCAGCGACGAATGCATTACGGTAGAGCGCGTGCGCGTCTCCCCTGGCAATCAGCGCGCATCGAATGGCGGCCCAGTCGAAGAAGCCGCTCTTGCCGATCAGCAGCGAAAGTGCGAGTAGCGAGAGCAGAAATAGTAGTGTGTTCTTTCCGGAAAAAACCGCTGCGAGCGCCTCGTGCGGAGTGACCAGGCCCAGGGCCAGCATCGCGATGGCCGCAAGCATCGTCCACCAGGCCTCACTCCAGCGGCGCGGACGCAGCATCATCAGAACCAGCATGGCCGCGAAGACGGCCAGCGTGATAACCAAGCGTGGGCCGCCTGTCACGCTGACTCCAAACGCGTGTTATGAGTCTTGGGCATCAACAGCTACAGAATAGCGAACCCCGCCCGTGCGATGCCCAAATCCAGGAGGCCAGATCGTGCTATTTGACCAGAGCATCCGCTGCGTTTGCCACCAGAATCCACTCACCGGCGGCGCTGATGGTGTATTCGTCTTCAAACCACAACATGCCAAAGTCATCAATGCACTCAGGGAAGTCCGGCTTGATAACGATATAGCCCGGAATCATCCCGCCGGGAATGAAGGTTCCATCCGCGCGGTTATTTCCGTAGCCCTTCATCTTGGAAACTGTTCCGACCGATGAGATGTACGAAGTGCTCGACACCGGATGAGTACCCAGCAAATAGTTAACTGCGCGCAGCGTATATTCCGGACCCACGATCTGCGGGAATGCCTTGTGCAGGAAGTACATCTGCGCGCCAAAACTCGCTACCTGGGAAGATCCGCCCCAGGTGCCTGCGCTGGGCGGAACGCCGAAGGGAGTCTTGGCGAGGTTGGTATCTGTTTCTGCCTTGTATGCTTTGACCGACTCCTCGACCTGTTGCTTGAAGTCGGCATCCATGTAGGGCAGGGCCAGGACAACCGTCCATCCGCCGAACCCGAAAAACTGGCGCGCGGTGGGGAACAGTTCCTTGACTCGTGTCTTATACGGCTCGCCGCCATTGGTGGCGATCATCAACTCAAGTGCGGCCCTGAACTCGCCCATCGAAGCCATTCCCGGAGGTCCGAAGGAAGGCCGTTGGCTGGGTGTTGGATGCGCGTGCTCCTCATCCCACAGCTTGATGGCGGTCTCCAGGGACTCCTTGGCAAGCGGGTCGTCCCAGCCTTTCAGCGCCTGCGACGCAGAGGCCAGCGCGGCTGCGGCGCCGTATTGCAGGAACGGCATCTTGGTAGTGAAAGCCCATCGGTCATCCGGCTTGCCGGAGTAGTTTCCATCGACCTCATTGGGGCCAAGCTTGTCTGAGTAAATGCGCTCGTCGGTGATGGAAGCAGCATCGCCCAGGTGCGTATACCCGCGCAGGTTGGGCTCAATCATGCCAAGGATCGGATGGCCGATGGACTTGTACTGAGCGAGCACCTGCAGTACTCCATGCTTGACCTGTTGCACAGCGTCCGGTATTCCATCGGGACGATGCATCTCAACCGTGCGGCCGGTCTCGTCTACCGAGAGTTCGTCCCACTTAAGTCCAAACTCCTTATATGCCAGAGACAGATTCTCAATCACCGAATATTGGCTCGGTGCAATGTTGTCGTAATCGCCTGCGTCAAACCATCCGCCGACATTCAATCCGGAGATGTGTTCGCCCGGTTTAAAATTCGAATCAAGATTGGGCCCCATCGAGTAGCCGTCGAAATGCTGCGTATTCGGCGGCGCCTGGCGAGCATCATCCTGGTGTGAAACGCCATGCCACAGCCGATACCCTTCGCGCACCGAAACGTGGTCCATCTCAACAGCAAGAAATCCGTCCAGGCTCGATTGCCAAGTCCGGCTGTAAACATCTTTGGCGATCGGAAACTGATCCGTTCGTACGTCAGCATATTCGATTGCATACAGGCCGGGCTCCTTCACCTGAGAGAAATCGAACTGCGCATAGTGATAGCGCAGCCACGGCACAGGAGCGGAGATCGGCCCCTCGAACACCTGCTTGAACGAACCATCCGTGTCCAGGCGGAGCACCTTCGCCGTCTTCGGCGCATCGAAGTTCGGATCCAGTTCGATCACTGCGATTTTCGAGAAGTCGGGAGCATAGCCCGCCTGGCTGTGCGCGACCATGGGAGGCCGCGTCCAGTTCGGGATCAGGTTGGGATGAATGTGCCAGACGACCGCGCCCGCGGTTTTACCGGATGGAATCAAGGTTCGAAGCACAAACCAGCCGTTCTGGGCGCGATTGCGTCCGTCATAGAGCGACACGGGAGCAGTTTCGGATCTCACTGTGACGCGGTAAAGTGGATCCTCCGCGGCCAGCGTAATGCTATTTCCGCCCGCCAACGGAAGCGGCTGTGTATAGCCCTTGTCCCTGTCCCATTCTTCCTGATAGGGCAGCTTCTTTGGATCGTCGGGAGACGGCAAAACCTGCTGCATGGGACTCTGCGGGCTGCGCGGAATCACGCCGAACTGGTTGCCATCTACGGCATAACTCTTCCCCGTATAAATAGAGGGCAGGAATTCCAGATTGAACCCCGCGCGGCCAGCCAGCTTCTCCGGCAGCGGCTTGTCGAGGTTTACGCTCACTCGCACGCCGCCGGGCTCGGCGGCCACCTCGATGGTATAGTCCATCAGGTATGTGGGAAAGGAGAGATCGGCCGTGAGGCGATTGTTCTCCTTGTCAACCTTGGTGCTTTTGAGCTTTGCCACCAGATCCCACTGCTCGGGAGTGGGCATCAGGCGCACGTCGCCGTTGGTGGCGATGCGCTGACCATGGAGAATCACCTGCATCGCGGCGTTTTTCTCATCGACGAAAACCGGGTGATAGGTGCTTTGATAAAGGACCACGCTGAAGCCCTGCGTATCCAGATAACCGTTATCGGTCACCTTCATCTGGGAGTCAGCAAGTGGCGCGAGAGAAATCGCAAGCAAGACCGCGAATGGGATGGCCTTGGGCCAAGCGAAGATTGAATGACTGGACATAGGAGTGCGTATCCGAACCTTTTTGCGTTGCGAACTAAAACATTCAACGCCTGCAAAGCAGCATGGAGGACGGCCGCGGGATGAGTTCGACCTGCTTGCAGGCCCGGCCAACCGGCAAACAGGGTGTTCCTGAACTTCTGCTACGGAATCAATTCGAAATCTTACACGCTGAGACTGCGCGCAGGCACGCGCCCGGACGCAGCAGGGCATGCTTCTTCTGTTGAGGAAGACGAATGACGGATTTTAAAGTTTCGGGAGAGTTGCGGATTGTCGCAACACATTAGCATCCTCGGAGTGGACTTTATTGTGCCTTCTTTACCTGTTCTTCGATCGCGTTGTCGAGATAGATTTCATTTTTCTAAAGCAGGCTCCCTCGCGAACGGTCAAGCGCAAGCTCCTTTTCCGCTTCCTGAGAAGGCGATGAACTCGGCGGTGCCTTCCCCATCGCCTCCGCAATTTTCTTTAACAAGTCGGTCGGGTGCACGGGCTTCGATAGGATTTCGAAGTTGTACCCTTTGGCTCGAGTTGCCTCAAGCAGGCCCGCGGTGGCGGTTTGCCCTGAAAACAACAAGACTTTGCAATTGGGGCATTGCGCTTGTAAACGGATCGCCAACTCTATCCCCGAGAACCCGGGCATAACGACGTCGGAAATCAAAAGATCGGGAGC
>JBELAI010000097.1:0-19824 GCA_049508975.1 Occallatibacter sp.
GGTCCTGCACGGCCTTCACCAGGTCCTTGATCCGGTCGGCATTCTCCGACGAATCGTGGGCCAGGTTGCGGATGTCGGTGGCCACCACCACAAAGCCCTTGCCGAACTCTCCGGCTCTGGCAGCTTCAATGGCGCCATTCACAGCGAGCATGTTGGTCTGGATGGATACGGTGCTGATGGCCTCGACGATCTTGTCGATGCGTCTCGAAACCAGTTCCAGCGCATTCATCTGCTTGATGCTGGCGCGAGATGCTTCGGCCGAAGTGGAGAGGCCGGTGACCAGTCCATTGATGCCGATCTTGTTCGCGTCCAGCAGTTTCTTGATGGACACTATCAACTCAGCGCTCGCGGTTGCGCGCTTCTGGGACACTTCCAGCCCTTTTTCGATCTGGTTGGTGGCCGTGGATGACTCCTCGGAGGCCGCCATTTGAACTTCGGCGCTCTTCTTGATCAGGTTCAAGGCAGCCATAATCTGGGCGCTGGAGCGGTTGATCTCCTGCACAGCCGAAGAAAGCTCTTCGGCGGAAGAGGCTACTTGTTCCGCGCTCTTGGCCACATCGGTCGAGTTCTTCAAGTCTTCTGCCAGCTCCGACAGTGCCTGGGCCGTCTGCTCACATTCGTTCAGCGCCTGAGTCTGCTCGGCCACCGTCTTGGCGGATTCCTGGGCCGCGGAGGATTGTTCCTCGGCCGCCTTCGCGATGCTCTGCGATCCCTTCAACGCCTGTTGAGCGGCAACGTTCGATTGCCCGGCGTTGACCCCGATCTCTGTGATTCCCCTGACGCTCTCAATTGTCGCCTTGCGAATATCCTCCATCTGGATGGTAACGGTCTTGCCCTTTTCCACCTCTTCTTCAATGGTCTTTGCAGAGGCGTTGATGCCGTCGGCAATGGTCTTCACATCAACCTGAATCTGCCCAACCAACTCCTGAATCTGCTTGGCGCTCTTTTCAGAGGTCTCGGCCAGCGTGCGCACTTCGTCGGCTACCACAGCGAAACCCTTGCCATGCTTGCCGGCGCGCGCTGCTTCAATGGCTGCATTTAGAGCCAACAGGTTGGTCTGGTCGGCGATGCGCGCCACCGCTTTCACAATGTCGCCGATATTGGCTGCCTGCTTTTCCAATTCGACCACCATATGCACGGAAGCGATCTGGCGCTGCCCAGCCGCGGCGACATTGATAATCAGGCTAGCCACGTCGGTGGCGCTTTGAGCGATCAACGTCTGAACAGCCTCTCCCTTGACGCGGCTCAAGTCGGCATTCTGCAACTGCCGCGTGAGGGCGCCACCCACTTGCTGAAATGCTTCGAGAGACTGCTGCGCCGCGCTCGATGCCTGTTCGGCACCGGTGGCGATCTGGTCGCTGGCCCGCTTCAATTCCTCGGCCGCCGAAGAGGCCTCGCCGATGCCGGAGGCCAGCTGGCCCGTAGCCGCGGCGATGCGTTCTGCCGCCTGCTGCTGTTTGGCGAGGGTTCTCGCCTTTTTGCGCTGCGCCTCAGCCTCGCGAGTCGCTACAGCCGTTGACTTTCCATCCGTTGCAACTGTAATTGCCTGGACGGTCGCTTTCTTGACGAGTGCCATTGCCTGGTCCTTTCGTGACTCCTTCTCCAGGACGCGACTCCGCGATTCTTCCGTTGCCGGAATCCGAGAGAGAAGTGGAAATGTGCGAGAGCGGACGCATTTGCAATGCGCACGGTGGGTTTAGTGAAAGCCTCTGTAAGGAGGTCTCATTATCTACTTGAAAAGCGGTTGAGCGGTGCGAATCAGTCGGCATGGTGCTGCAAGAAAGTGAGGTATGCACAACGGAAACTGGAACCCGATGAAGCTTAAGACAAGTAGACAGGCGGCCACTCAGTTTGAGGGAGGTTCTGGTCTGAAAGCTGGGTTGCGCTAAATCCTGCTCAAGCGCTCGGTAGGTTTTGTCTCGGAGGGAGGTGACCAGATTGGTGGCAGTCAGTCGATCGTCAACGATGCGCTACGGTTGCGTATGGAACCACTGGCTCCTCAACCCGGCACCACTATGCTGGATTCTCTGCGCCATGATCCTATAATCGGCCTTTGAGCAGCAATTCTCTCTTGAAAAGCTGACCGCATAGCATCGCAATTCCATATCGGGCTTGAGGAGAGCACCCAGTCCGCGAAGAGAAATGTAAACGGGAAAGTGAGCGAGAGAGATAAGACGGGGGCCGGAAAATATGAATCAATAGGCAGAAGAACCTAAATGAGACTCGAGACTATGCCCGCAGCTTAAGTTCCCCGCCATGTTGATGCGAAATCGCCATTGCGCTTTTCCAGCCTTCGGCTCTTCTGGTCGTCTGTAGAAACCTTGGCGTAGCCGATCAGCGTTGCCAATTGCCGGTCTGTTGCGACAACGTTCGCGTTAGCAACGCTTCCCGGTGCTGTTCTGACTTCGTTACGATCCAGGCGCAACATCGATCCTGGACCCTTCTGCGATCGGGCCGTTCCTTCACGGAGCGGAAACGGAGGCGCGGGGTTACTTTATTTCAAGTTGGTCGAGCTGGAACTGGAATTCGCCAGGGTCTTGCACGCGGACGAATCACAGGCCACTTAGATCGCTTCCGTCAGTTTCAAAAGTTGAGAAAGGGGAAATCGTCATGCTTCCACTCGGGGCTGGCGACAAAGGTGGTCATCGCGGGCATGCTTCCCTGGCCGTTGCGTTGGTCGGTAGGAACGATCAGGGTGTAGGTCTTGCCGTCACCTTTGGCCCAGAAGCTGATTTGCTTTTTGTTCGACAGGTCGGTTGGCTGCATGGGCGCGGCGCCCGGAAAGAAAAGCGCGCATGCGAATGCAAATTGGGTGGACGGGCCAGTCACTACCTCACCTGTAACTTGCATTGCACCCTTGGAGGCGGCGGCGTCGGGTTCCACAACGGTCAGGGTCGACCTGCTCGGCGCGCGGAACAACATGGTAAAAGCCGTCGTAGAAACAGGAACTCCTACCCAACCGATACCCCCAACTTCTGCCACAGGAAATGAACCTATCTACAGGACAAGGGGACTGACCTTATTCGGTCTTGTAGGTGTAGTCGTTGTAGAACGTGATCCCATCGATCACGGAATACAAGCGCGCATAGATCTTTGCTTCATTCGTTGGAAGCCCATGGACGGTCGTAGCGGTGCCTGTGATATGCCCCGAAACATAGAGGTCATAATCCCCAGGCGCGACAGCGCTCAGGTGCAGATCGTACTGCGAAACGCCGGTCCCCGCCGACCACGTAAACACTTCGGTACTGTTCGCCAGCAACGAGCCCGGAGCCGGAGAGGTGAGCACAGCTGCCGACCCTGTGGCGTAGGTGTAGTCGTTGTAGAACGTGATCCCATCGATCACGGAATACAAGCGTGCATAAATAGTTGTTCCATTCGTGGGAAGCTTGGTCACGACCCGAGAAGTACCTGTGATATGCCCCGAAACATAGAGGTCATAGTCTCCAGGCGCGACCGTGCTCAGGTGCAGATCGTACTGCGAAACACCAGTCCCGGCCGACCACGTGAACTCTACGGTGCTGTTCGGCAGCAATGAGCTTGGAGCCGGAGAGGTGAGTTGGGCTAACGCCCCCGTGGCGTAGGTGTAGTCGTTATAGAAGGTGACCCCACCGATCACGGAATACAAGCGTGCATAGATAGTTGTTCCATTCGTGGGAAGCTTGGTCACGACCCTCGAAGTACCTGTGATATGCCCCGAAACATAGAGGTCATAGTCGCCAGGCGCGACCGTGCTTAGGTGGAGATCGTACTGCGAAACACCCGTCCCTGCCGACCACGCAAATTCTACGGTGCTGTTCGGCAGCAAGGAGCTTGGAGCAGGGGTGGTGAGTTGAGCCAGCGAGCCCGTGCTGTAGGTGTAGTCGCTATAGAAGGTGACCCCACCGATCACGGAATACAAGCGTGCATATACCGTTGTTCCATTCGTGGGAAGCTTGGTCACGACCCTAGAAGTACCTGTGATATGCCCCGATACATAGAGGTCATAGTCCCCAGGCGCGACCGTGCTCAGGTGCAGATCGTATTGCGAAACACCAGTCCCGGCCGACCACGTGAACTCTACAGTGGTGGCCGTCAACAGGGAGCTTGGCGACGGAGAGGTGAGCTGAGCTAACGAGCCCGTGCTGTAGGTGTAGTCGTTATAAACCGTGGCTCCGTTGATCACGGAGTATAAGCGTGCGTATATTGTTTCTCCGTTTGTTGGAAGCCCATTCACGGCAGCGGACGTGCGTGTTACATCGCCTGATGAATAAAGCTCAGAGTCTCCCGGTGCAATGGCGCTCAGGTGGAGATCGTACTCGGTGACCCCGGTGCCGGGGGACCATGTGAAGACTTCGCTGGCGCCCGTCAGCAGGCTGCCGGATGCGGGGGCAGTGAGCGTCGAGGGGACGGGGGTAAGGACTGTGATGCTGCGCGTGACCTGTGGCGCGGCTGCGAAATTGACGCTACCGGCCTGGTGGGCGGCAATCACAATGGCGCCTGTTCCAGTCACAGTCAATATGCTGTTGTTGGTCCCGCTCAGTGAGCCAGGACCGGAGACGATGCTAAAGGTGACCGGGGCGCCGGACGCTCCGCCAGTTGCGCCCAGCGTGATGGGAGAAATACCGTAGTACACCGGTGAAGTGGGTGGCGTAAACGTGATTGTCTGCGCGGCCTGGTTGACTGTTAACGTGACAGACGCCGTTGCGGTCTTGAAGTCGGTGCTGTCAGTGGGAGTAAGAGTCGCCGAAAGTGTCTGCGATCCGGCGTTGAGGACAGCTCCCAAAGCCGGGGTATAAGCTATGGTCCCGGCAACAGGTGAGGTTGCGTCGAGTTGGGATGCGCTTAGCGCCGTTCCGTAGGTGATGGCTGCCGGCGCGGCCCAGGTGATGGAGGGGATGACCTGGTTGACCGTCAGCGTGTGCGATGTGTCGCTGCTGGTGATAAAGCTGCCGGCAGCGTTATAAACCGCCCGGATGGTATACGTGCCCCCAGTGGCTCCCGCCGGCAGCGAATAGTTCGCACTGGCCGAGCCCGTATTCACCGTGCCGCTCGTCGCCGTGCCCACTGGAGTGCTTCCGTTGAGCACCGTAAACGTCACCGTGCCCTCGTTCACCGTGCCCGCCCCGCTGGCAACAGCCGCCGACAGCTTCACGCTCTGCGCACTCGTGCTGTAGGTTACCGACGCGTTGGCTGCTGTGGTGGTCGTCGCCGCAGCATTAACCGTCAGCAGGTGCGATGTGTCGCTGCTGGCGGTAAAGTCACCTGCCCCGATATACGCCGCTTGGATAGTATCGGTGCCCACCGCGGCTCCCGCTGGCAGCCTGAAGCTCGCGCTGACCTCGCCCCCGGTCACCGTTCCCGATGTGGCCGTACCCACCGGTGTGCTACCACTGAGCACCGTAAACGTGACAGTTCCTGCGCTCACGGTTCCCCGGCTGCTGGTCACCGTCGCCGAGAGTGTCACGCTCTGCGCGCTCGCGCTGTACGTCGCCGATGCGCTGGAGGCCGTAGTCGTCGTAACTGCCGTGTTGACGGTCAGTGTGTGCGATGTGTCGCTGCTGGCGTTAAAGTCACCCGCCGCGTTATACACCGCCTTGATCGTATAGGTGCCCACGATGGCTCCCGCCGGCAGGGTATAGCTCACGCCGGCAGTGCCCGCGTTCACTGTGCCCGAGGTCGCCGTTCCCACCGGTGTGCTTCCCTTCAGCACTGTAAATGTCACTGTACCCGCATTCACGGCCCCCAAATTGCTGGTTACGGTCGCCGAGAGAGCCACGCTCTGCGCGCTCGAGCTATACGTCGCCGACGCATCGCTGGCCGTCGTAGTTGTGCCCGCATCATTCGCAGTGAAGCTGCTGCTGACGGCCGAGATCGTCAGCCCGTTAAGCGTCAAGTCAGCCGTCAGCGTATCCCCTGATCCAGCGGTGCTCACCTGCAGCGATGTGTAATTGGTCACACCGCCCGAGGTCGAAGCCGATCCCCCGCTCAGCGTGCCGTTGCCGGTCAGAGTCAGCGGAATCGTCACTGCGGCGGTACCGAACGCCGTTCCGCTTTCATCCAGGGCGACGGCCGCGCTGAAGTTCGCGCCCACTGTCACTGTGGGCGGCGGCTCGGTAGTGAAAGTCAACGAGTAATCCGTCTGCACCGCGCCCGCATCGACGCTGCCTGAGGGACAATAGCCGCCCGCGCCGAACGCAACGCCGCGCTGGTCGGTGGCAGGCAGGGTCAGACCGCCCTGGGGCGTTGCCGTGCCGGCGCAGATGGCCGGAGAGGACGGCAGTGGAATCATTGTCTGCGTGGGTCCGCCGTAGTTCCCCAGAGCGGCGAGACCGGCCGAAGCCACGCCGAGCAGGTTGCCGTTCGTGCCGTTCGTTGGGCACCCGCTGCCGATGCAATCTCCGCCTGTGTTGCTGCTGAAAACACTGTTGCTCACTGCCAGCGTGCCGGCGTCGACCTCGATGCCGCCACCGGAGTCTGTGGCCGCGGAATTGCCGGTGAAGACACTGTTGGTGACCGTCAGCGTTCCACTTCCCATGTAGAGAGCACCGCCGACGCCTCCGAGCGTGTAATTGCCGGAGAAGGTGCTGTTGCTCACGGTCGCCGTGCCGTTGTTGGCGATGGCGCCACCCGGGCCATACCCGTAAATTGAGTTGTCGGAGAAGGTGCTGTTGGTCACGGTCAGCGTGCCCCCGTTGTTCCAGATAGCGCCGCCGCTACCGCTGGAACCGCCTCCATTTTGGGAGAAGGTACTGTCGCTCACCGTCAGCGTGCCCCCGTTGTTCCAGATAGCGCCGGCGGAGTATTCGGCGGCGTTGTTGTAGAAGGTGCTGCCGGTGACCGTCAGAGTGCCCTGACTCGCTATGCCGCCGCCGTTGCCGCCGATAATGCCTCCATCGGTGAGGATCAGGTTGGCGATCACCGCATTCGTCACGCCGGAAGCCACATTGAAGATTTGCACAGAGGTGCCGCCGTTCACCGTCACCAGATTGGTGAGCGTTGCGCCGCCGCCGCTGGTCAGCCCCTGAATCGTCGTGTTCGACGGGATACTCAGCGTGTTGCCGCTCGTGAGGGTGATAGACATCGACGAAGAGAAGGTTATGTTGCCCGCTCCCAGATTCCCTGCCGTCAGCAGCGCGTCGCGCAGCGTGCAGGTACCTTCCGGCGAGCTCAGGCAGCCCGTCGTCGATGGACTCTGGTCATCCGCGTTGGTATTAACCACCAGCGGGAATGCGTTCACTGTGAGGGTAATCCTCCCGGTGCTGTTCCCGTAACCAGTCGCTCCGGTAAAGCTTAGCGCGATGGTGTGGCTGCCGAGGGTCAACGGCGTGCCGGGCAAGGTGATGCCGAAGTTGCCCCCGCCGCCGGTTACGGTCAGGCTCGTGGAGGAATCCAGAGTAGCGGTTAGCGTTCCGCTAGCGCCTGCAGGATTCACCATCGCCGTAATCGTCGGCTGTTGGTTGTAAATGAAGGTCGAGCCGGGCGTCACCGCAGGTATCAGCGAGGTCGCCACATAGTAGATGAACTGATCAGCGGAACTGGTGGCAGTGGTTCCCAGTGGAGTGGTTACGGTCACATCCACCACACCTGTTCCGGCAGGCGAGACAGCGGTGATGGAGGTCTTGCTGTTCACTGTAAAGCTGGATGCTGGCGCGACTCCAAACATCACGGCCGTTGCGCCGTTAAAGTTCGTTCCACTGATGGTCACCGAGGAGCCTCCGGCCGTCGAGCCGGTCGATGGGCTGATGCCGGTCACCGTGCTAATCGCTGGATCGAGGTTGAAGATGCTGGTGGCGGTTGGTGTGGGTGGAGCAGGCAATGCCGCCGTGAGCGTCAGTCCGTTCACTTGGGAAGCATTGGTTACCGTGAGCGAATAATTGGCGACGCCATTGCTGCCCGTGGTCTCCGTTACCGGGGAACCGGACAACGTGGCCCCGCTTGACAGCGTGATGGGAATCGAGACGCCGCTGATTCCCGACCCGTTCTCGGAGAGTGTCACGGCCACCGGGAAAGCTTCCCCCGAGGTCTGCGGTGAAGCCGCAGGAGTCGTAAAGGTGAGTGCATAGTCCGTCTGCACTGCGCCGGCATCAACGTCGCCCGAGGCGCAATACCCCCCCGCGCCGATTGTGACGCCGCGTTGGTCGGTCGTGGTGCCGCTGGGGACCAGCGAAGCCGGCGCGGCGCAGATGGCCGCGCTGCCCGGCAACGGGACCATGGTCTGCGTGGGTCCACCGTAGTGTCCTATTGAGGCCAGGTTGGGATTGCCGTTGATAGCGTTGGTATTGGCCGCGCAGGAATCGCAGTCGTCCTCACTGCCGCCCGCCAGATTGTTCCAATAGACATTGTGGTTGGCCGTGACCCCGTTTGCGATGTCATCAAGGCCGCCGCCCTTGTTGGCGCCTCCGGTGGCTGTATTGCCGGAGAAGATGTTGTTGTTCACCGTCGCCGAGCCGCTCGAGTTCATTACGCCTGCGCCCTGCAACGCGGAGTTGCCGGAGAAGGTGCTGTCGCTCAACGTCAGCATAGTCCCGTCGTTGTCGATACCACCGCCGGAGCCGGATGCGGAATTGGAGGCGAAAGTGCTGTTCGTGATCGTCGCCGTTCCTTCGTTCACTACCGCTCCGCCTCCGTTGATGGCGGAGTTGTTCACGAAGGTGCTGCCGTTTACCGTCAACGTACTGCCGTTGAGGATGGCGCCGCCCTGGCCGGCGGAATTGCCGGCGAACGTGCACTCGCTCACCGTGAGCGGCAAGCCGTTGCTGTTGATTCCGCCCCCCAAACCGCTGCCTGCATTGCCATTGACTATGTTCAGATTGGCGATCGCCGCGTTCGTCACGCCGGACGCCAAGGTAAAGATCGAGAAATCGCCGTAGGCGCCGTTTCCGCCGCTCACCGTCACCAGATTCGTCAATCCGGAGCCGCTGCCGCTGGTCAGGCCCTGGATGGTGGTCTTCGATGGAATATTCAGCGTGTTGCCGCTGGTCAGGGTAATGGTGTTCTGCGCTACGCTATTCGAGGCTGGAAACACCTGCGGCGCAAAGACGATGTTTCCTATGCCGGCCTGTGCGGCCGCGGCCAGCGCATCGCGTAAGCTGCAATTGTTATTCGGTGAAGTATTCGACGTTGCCGCTACTATGCAGTTTCCCGGCACTCCCAAAACATCGTCGCTGGTCACGCTCACCATGTAAGAAGGCGCTACGAATGTGAACCGGTCGCTCGCGCTGGTTGCGCTCGTGCCATTCGCGGTCGTCACTGTGACGTCCACCGTGCTACCCAGAGACCCCGCCGGAGACACTGCAGTGATCTGAGTCGCGCTGATCACTGCAAACGACGTGGCCGGGGTCGCGCCAAAATGCACGGCGCTGACCACCCCGTCTCCCCAGGATGCTGTGATCGTCACCGTGGTCCCGCCTTCATAAGGACCGTTGGCCGGCGAAATGCCCGTCACCTGGGGCGCAGCCGCGGACGTGCCGGTTTCCGAAAACGTCGCCGTGGGGGAATAGCCGGTTACACTGGCCGTGACGGTCAGCGATCCGGTGCTGGTGGGCGTGGCGGTGGTGCTGGCCTCTCCGTTGCTGCCGGTCGTCACGCTACTGGAGCCGTAGCTCAGACCCGCGCCGGAAAAGACCACGGCTGCGTTCGGGACGGGCACACCATTGCTGTCCTTCACCAGCACGATCAGCGGATTCAGAAAGGCTGTGCCAACCTCGGCCGTCTGCCCGTTGCCGGAGACCACGGTTATACTGGCCGGCGGCCCCACGATCTGCTCAACAAGGCTGCTGCTGGTGGAAGACGCGTAGTTGATGTCGCCCGAGTACACCGCGGTAATGGTGTCGTTTCCAACCGGAAGCGCGTTCGTGGCAAACTTTGCCGTATAAGTGCCCTCACTCCCCGACAGCGTTCCCGATCCAAGCATCGTCGAGCCATCGTAGAAATACACTGTGCCCGTCGGATTGGCCGAGTGTCCGCTGCCTACTGTCACTGTGGCCGTGAAGGTCACAAGGCTGGCCGCATTCTGAAGATCTACGTCCGCCGCGAGCGCCGTGGAGCTCGTCCCGGGCAGAATCTCGTAAACGAACTGCTGTAGGTTGCTGATCTCCGGCGAGTTCCCGTTCCCGAGCGTGGTGCTGGACGGCGTACCCTCATTGCCGTAAGCCGCGTAGTAGTAGAGCGTGTGCACTCCCACGCTCTGCCCGCTCAGCGCAATGTTGAAGGTTCCGGGATTGGTGGGCGAAGAGGCTGTTGCCACACCCCACTGAGTGGGATTGCCCGAAACCGCGCTGCCGTCGTCCACCCAGTAGTAAACCGCCGAGGGCGGAGGGTTGGTCGCGCTCGGGTTGCTGGAGTAGACACTCGAGCTGCTGTACGCGCTGGTGATGGTAACGGTGAACGTCGGCGTGCCGTTGCGCGTGACGAAGGGCGCTGTCGAGCTCACCGTCAGAGGGTCGTCGCTCTGGATGGCCGGGGTGGCCGTAATGGGCAAAGCCTGATACACATCCGCAGCGATCACACTCACATTGTTGCTATCGTAATTGGCCGCGTAGATGGTATCGGTTACCGGATTCACCACGAGCGCGTCGAGTATCTCGCCGGTCGGTATCGTGGCAACAACCGAATTGTTGACGCTGTCGATCACCGACACATTGCCGCTGTAGTTATTTCCGACGTAGATTCTGTTGGTCACCGGGTTGACCGCAACCGACTGGGGGTTGGTGCCCACGTTCACCGTGGCCGTAACCGTGTTGTTCGCGCCGTTGATCACCGACAGCGTTAAGCTGAAGTTATTCGCGACATAGATTTGATTCGTCGCCGCGTTCACAGCGATCGCGGAGGGAGAGGTGCCCACCGTTACCGTACCCGTGACCGTGGCCGCACTCGTGCTGGTTGCGCCATCGATCACCGACACATTGCCGCTGTTTGCGTTTCCGACGTAGATCCGGTTGGTCGAAGGGTTCACCGTAACCACATCGGGATAACTGCCCACACTCAGGGTTGACGTGGCGTTGGTCACGCCGTCGATCACCGTTACCGTGCCGGCATTGGAATTGTTGACCACATAGACATGATTGGTCGACGGATTCGTCGCGATCGCTACGGGACTGGTACCCACCGTTACCGTGGTAGTGGCGTTGGTGGTTCCGTCGATTACCGTCACCGTGCCGTCGTTTCGATTGGCGACGTAGATCTGGTTGGTCACCGGGTTCACCGCAACGGAATCGGGAGTGTTGCCCACCCCTAACGTGGCCGTGGAGCCGCTGGCGCCGTCGATCTCCGTTACCGTGCCGTCATCAAAATTGGCGACGTAGATTTCGTTGGTCACCGGGTTCACCGCAATGGCATCGGGAGTGGCGCCCACCCCCACCGTTGACGAGGCGGCGCCCGTCGCGGCATCGATTGCCGTCACCGTGCCGCTACCCGCATTAGCAACATATATCGTGCCGGTCGCCGGGTTCACCGCCATTGCATTGGGATTGGTGCCTGTGGCCACCGTGGCCGCAACCGTGTTGACCGCGCCATCGATTTCCGTCACGTTGTTGCTGCCGTTATTGACGGCGTAGATCTGGTTGGTCACCGGGTTCACCGCGACGGCATCGGGATCTGTGCCAACCGTCACCGTGGCCGTAACCGTGGCCGCGCTGGTGGCAGTCGCGCCTTTGACCACCGTCACCGTGCCGCTGGTTTGATTGGCGATATAAACCTGGTTGGTCAACGGGTTCACCACGACCGCATCGGGATTGTTACCCACCGCTAACGTAGTCTTGGCATTGGTCGCGCCATCAATGATCGCCACATCGTTGAATTCGTAATCGATGACGTAGATCTTGTTCGTCGCCGGATTCACCGCGATCCCGTAGAGGTTCTGACCCGCCTGCACCGTAGTGGTGCCGTTGGTCGCTCCGTCAATCACCGTTAAAGTGCCTACGCCGTTAACGACGTAGACCTTATTGGTCACTGCGTTCACCGCGATCGCGCGGGGATTAACGCCCGTCGATTCTGTGGCAGTCACCTTGTTGGTCGCGCCATTGATCACCGACACCGTGTCGTCGTAATTATTGATGACATAGATGGTGTTGGTCACCGGATTGACCGCGACCGCATTGGGTTCCAGGCCCACCTTCACCGAGGTGGTGGCGTTGGTCGCCCCGTTGATCACCGACACGGTGGAGTTGTCAAGATCGTCGGGGAATAAATTGGCGACGTAAATGGTGTTGGTCACCGGGTTTACCGCGATCGCCACGGGTGCGTGGCCCACCGTAACCGTGGCCGTGGTATTGGTCGCGCCATCGATCACCGTCACCGTGCCGCTCTCGCCGTTGCTGTAATTGGCGACGTAGATCTGGTTGGTTACCGGGTTCACCGCGATCGCCTTGGGCTCGCTGCCCACCGCCACTGTAGACGTAGCACCGGTCAACCCATTGATTACCGTCACATTGGCGCTGTTGTAATTGGCGACATAGAGGGTGTTGGTCACCGGGTTCATCGCGACCGCCTGGGGTGCGCTTCCGGTGGAAAAGGACGCAATCGCGGTTTGCGCCCTCGCGCCGCTCGCGCAAAGCAGCAGCAGGCACGCCGTAAGCGAAAGGTGTTTGCGGGAAAGCAAACGGTAAAGGCTCTTAAGAAACGAGGCTGCACACGAGGGGAGCGCGGTCAAACCAGGCATATATCCAACTTCCATGGGGAAGAATATGAAACAATCGGGGTGGATGCTCTTGGAGCAGGCCCTTAGCCGCTGGCACCCCGGGGCTGCTGAAAAAGAGAATCCAAGATTGGCCCAACGAAGGCCATCGAATCCGTCTAAAATCGGTCTAAATTCGACCTAACAAACTAAAGTGTTTGTTTTCTTACGCGATGCTTTGATTTAACTTCAGATTTCGATTGGCTCGTGTAGTCTGGAATGACATCAGAACAGGAATCGCAGAAGCTCAGAATGTTTCGGTTTGGTCCCTTTCAGCTTGATCCGCTCCGACACGAACTGCTCAAGCACGGCAGGCGAATGCGCATGTCCGCCTCGATGATGCGGTTGCTGGGGATGTTCGTCAGTCGCTCCGGGGTTCTGGTAACTCGCGACGAGATCGCTGGCTGCCTATGGACCGACCCGCAGAACATCGACATCTCCAATGGAATCAACACAGCCATCAATCGGCTGCGTTACGAATTGACCGACGATCCCGCGTCTCCTATCTACATAGAGACTGTGATCGGCCTGGGATATCGGTTTATTGCGCCTGTTGAGAATCTGAGCTACGCGGTCGAGTCCCCAGCCACCGGGCCAGCCAGCGATTCACCCGATGAGGAGCTTGCTCGGGAACAGCAAGAGAAAACGGAAGCCAGCGCGGACGGCCCGCCGCCGATTGAGGCCGCGAATCGCCGATATCTGCGCTGGACCATTCCGGTTACCCTTGCTGTGCTCGCTCTGGTGACTGTGGTTGGGACAGTCATCGCCCTTCGGCAACGCTCGCATGCCGCTCCGCCGGTAGTCGGAGCCCTCTTTCCTCAGCCTCTGAGCGAGGTCACCTTCAACGACGGAGACGATAAGGTTCTAGCATCCGCCCTCTCCCCGGACGGAGGCTCCATCGCATTCAGCGATCACTCCGGCGTCTCGGTGCACCTGCTCGGGGTCCATTCCGAGCGCCGCATCCTGACGCCGCCGGACTTTTCGGTTGATCACATTGTCTGGGACACCCCGAACTCGCAGATTTGGGTCAGCGGAGTCGCCGAAACCACTCGCCAACGAATGGCTTGGGCCCTCTCCCTGATTGGCGAACCGCCCAGGCTGCTGCTCGAAGACGCCAGTCACCTCGCGCTCTCGTTCGGCCCGGACCGGGTTGCCTTCACCCGCAAGGACGACACCGAGATATGGGTCGCCGACGCCAATGGCCAGAATCCCCGGCGTCTACTCTCCGGAGGGCCGGGGGAGACTTTTCCTTTTCTTTTGTGGGCTCCCGGAGGAGATCGGCTCCTCTTCGAACGCTACAGCATTGGCCGTCTCTCCCGAACCGGATCTCCGGTGGAGGGTAGTGGCACTCCAGCGGAAACGCTGGAACAACTGGACCGCTGGACCTGCGAATCCATCGATTCGCACTCCGGCAAAATCCTCGATGTTGAAGAGAACATTCAATTAGACTCGGCCTACGAACTGCCCGATGGAAGGCTCTACTATCCCGCTAACGAGTCCTATGCGGAGCTCAAACGGGCCCGTCTGATGACGGTCAAGACCGATCCCGCAACCGGCCGCTTTCTGGGGGCTCCCACCCTCGCGGCTAATTTCGATGCAGGTGTCGCCGGCAGCATCTCCGCTTCGGCGGATGGCAAGAAGATCGCAGCCGTCCTCGAGCGACGCACCGCCGATGTCTTCGAGGCCAGCTTCAATCCGGTTGGTCCCGCACTTGGAGAGCCCAACCGCGTGACCCACCACGGCGGAAACAACTACCCGCACGCGTGGACGCCGTCGGGCGATGCGATTCTCTTCGAGAGCGGCCGCTCCAGCCCTGATGCCATCTACGAACAAAAGCTCACCCCCGCCGCCGAAGATCGCTTCGGCGGCGAAATCCTGGCACGGCTTCCCGAACAATCTGCGATGGCGGAGTTCACCCCAGACGGCAAATGGATCCTATTCATGGAGTTCTCCGGTCGCCCTCAGCACGCTGACGCCATCTATCGCGTTCCGGCGAACGGCGGCGCCCCAACACAGGTCGTCACCAAGGGCGCAATCGACGAGTTTCATTGTTCCATCTCCGGCAGCGGGATCTGTGTTCTCCGCGAGACGCTCAACAAGAATCAGTTTGTCTTTTACTCATTGGATCCCGTGACCGGAATGGGCGCCGAACTGGCCCGAACCCCGTGGACCGCCAATCTCCTGGGTGACTGGTCAATTTCCCCGGACGGATCGGCTGTTGCCTCGGCCGATCACGATCCCCAACACCCCGGGATTCGCTTCATCAGTCTTACCAGCCCCGACGCAGGTTCCGTCACCGAGACCACAGTGGACGGCTTTGGAACTCTCCTCGGGGCGACATGGTCTGCAGACGGGAAGACTCTCTTTGTTCAGTCACGGACCGACACCGGCTATCAGCTACTTCTCGCCGATCGCCAAGGACACGCCAAACTGCTTCGCGAATCCCCCATCCCTATCTGGGCCGTGCCATCGCGCGACGGCAAGAAGCTCGCCTTTCCTGGCCCCACCATCAACACCAACGTGTGGATAGGAGACGCAATTCCTTGGTGACCGATTCGCCACAGCGATGTTGCACGGATATCAGTAAAGACTACGCGGCGAGTACCGAATTCCAAATTGCGAAGAACCGTAGCCATCCAATGTGATACTGGCCGCTGCGCATTCGTGTGGACGAAGCACCTTGTGGAAAGAATGCCTTGGCGGCCGCGACAACCCTAGTTGGAAGTGAGATTACCCACGACAGAGTCGGGGGGAATCTCACTCAAGGAACAACGAGTTCAAGCTGTTTTCTGCTCTGTCCGTGGTTAAAGAGATTTTCAAGAAACAACCCAAGCGAAACTCGGACAAGTTCGAATAGAGGTCGCAAGTGATCACGAGTGAGGCTCAGAAGCGGAATGCTTGAAATCATTTTTTGCGCGAAGGGTGTTCCGTTGGCGTACCGCGACTCGATTTCCTTCCTCATGGCCCACTCACGCGCATGTTCTGGAAGTGATTGCCAGGCATGCTCTGAGCGCGGCGGTCAGCAACAGCCTCTGGATAAGTGCTCTTCGTGTCGAATTGGCGTTCGCGGAGATGGAACCGGGGTTTCACAGCATCTGAAGGGAAACGCTGCGGAGCTGGTGTCCTACTTTGTTGCGGCGATGTAGAGGGGCGACCTTGCAAGATTGGCTGGTATCAAGGCGTTGTGATTTGCCGATGTTAATTGCTCAAATGTATCGCCAATCGCCGGTCTGTTGCAGAACCGTTCGCGCTTGCAGCGTCTTCCGACGTTGTTGCGGCTTAGCGACGATCTGGTTGCAACTTCAATCTGGACCTGCGACCTTTATTGGGACCAAACCGGTAACAGCCCAAGTCTGCGTCGGAAGACCGAATCAATGTGTTCATCTCAACTCGTAACGTTGATCCCAACATGAACGAGTCAGCTGAGTTCCCACCGCAGAGGTTTGCGCAGTTCACTTTCTCCCTCAAAGATTATGGCTCCTGAATTCGGGGTTAGCTTATGCACCGAATCATTAACTTTGATTTTCTGCATTCGCGCCCTTTCCGGATCAGGGAATTTCAGTCCAATCTTCCACTTTCCGGCGACAGCAGGACTGTACCAACCTGAATAGCCATCCTTCGATTTGCGAAAGCCCAACAACAGAGAAGAGAATTCGTACTCTTCCAGGGGCAATTTCGGTTCCAGCGTCAATCCTGCTTCGGTGAATGCAAGTCCCAGCAGCTTGGCCGTGCTGTAGAGCGGCCAGGCATGCGGATGCATGTTCATCACCGGGAAGTCAGTCCAGTTGAATCCCCAGTCCATCTGTACTTTGTGGTCCTTGGATGGGGCCTCGCCAAACATGGTCTGTCCCGGATATCTTGAAAGCACCGAATCGTAATAGTCCGGGCCGCTCCAGATGCCATACCAGATATTCGGATACGCCTCTGCGTGGTATGCAAGCGAATTCTTCTTCCACTCGTCCCACGCCATCTCTCCATTCTCGAGAGCCAGCGCCCACACGAGCGTCCCATTGATTGCCGGCCACACTCCGCCGTTTTCCATGGTCCCGGCTGGAGCGCTCATCGTGTCGTCGCCCTTGCTCTGAATCAGCGCGCCAATTGGCGATGGTTTGCGTACTAACTCATCGACCGCCTGCGTCAATCGTTTCTGCTGCTCAGGAGTAGCCGAACCGCCAACGATGGCCCAGGGCTGCGGCTCAAGCCAGAGGTGATCTTCGCCAACCCACCCGAGTTGCTTCGATAGCCATGCGCGCCGAAACCAGGATCCCGTCCATTGCGCTCGCACCGCCTGACGTTGTGCTTCTGCTTTGGTGGCGGCGTCCGCGGCCGCCTGCGAGTCGCCGATGAATTTGAGCATCTCTCCGTAATAGTCGAAGACATAGGCGGCCATCGCGGCATTCAGCACACTCTCGCCATGAGCACGCACCTCGGCGGTTTGTTCTGGCGGCACATGACCTTGCACGACATTATCGTTCCAATCGCCGTTCGAGAGCCGCATCAGCCCATGCTCGCCCGCACCGATCGCGCCGGTACAGTGTAGATAGGATTTCCAGAGCAGTTCTCTTACCGTCGGGTCATCGTGCTTAGCGATGCGCCGGGGATAGGGCGGAATCCGCTCGTTGAGAAACGATTGGTCGCGGGTAGCCAGGACATATTCGCTTGCAGCCCACAACAGCCACAACTCAAGGTCGCTCGGGTGCAGGGGCGCCGGCGCCGGAACTCCGCTCCCAATCATGGCATAAGGAATCGATCCGTCGGGCTGAATCTCCTTGAGCGTGTAGCGAACGATTTCTTTCACAGTTGAGGCGTTGCCGTACACCAACGGCAAAGCATGTTGAAGAGGATCGCGTGCCGCAAGCTGACTTCCCATAATGTACTGGTAGACCGATCCCTCCGACAGGATGTGCTCTCCGAAGAAACTATCGAAGGTCAGGTTGCTGCGAACGTAGTAGCTGTGCCAGGAAGTCTCCCGTTCCACCCAAGGCGCAGAGGGTACCCGCAGGCGAATGCCGTCCGACTTCCATCGCGCGCTGGACCGCGCCCAAAGACCATCCACATCGGCTCGGTACTTATTCACCAGACCATCGAGATCAAAGCCGCCTGGGAGATAACCATAGAGGAAGTGCATGGTGCGGCTCTCGCCCGGACCGAGTTCGATATCGCGCTCGACGAGCAGGGCACTCTCAGCACCTTTGCGTCCCAGGTCATTGCTGAGCACGGAGGAAAGCCCGC
Source organism: Occallatibacter sp. (assembly GCA_049508975.1). GTDB lineage: Bacteria > Acidobacteriota > Terriglobia > Terriglobales > Acidobacteriaceae > Telmatobacter. Next base: position 17,885 of record JBELAI010000097.1, read on the forward strand.
TCGGCCTTTCAATTCCGCCGCCGCCGAAGAAGCCCGGACCGTCTGTCGCGAAGCTGTCGATTGGGCCGTCAAGTGAAAACAGGAATGTAGGCGGTGGATTCAGATCGTCGATCTGCGTCCCCGGCGCCAGCTCTGGAAGTGGAGGGCCGAAGAAGTTCGTCGGATCTTTGGCCAGGGCGGCGTTACCCTTGTTCCAGGCTTCAATGCTCTCCGCGGTTCTTCCCAGGAATCTCTGCGTCTCAACCAGACCGTGCCCATCCGCTGTTTTTCGAAATTCGTGCTCAAATCTGGCGCCAAAATCACGTCGAATTGTGGCCGGGTCCTTTCCAAGCCCACCGAATCCCGATTCCAGGAACGATCGATAGGAGAACTGGTAGTTCATACAGCCCCAATACTCCACCCAGCGGAGCCTGGCCGGTTCGCTGCCGCGGTTTGTCACCTTGACGCGGGAGACAAGAACCGGGTCATCGCCGAAGGGGGCGATGATTGCCTGGTCAACTTCATAGTCGCTACCTTTGACGGTCTTGCGGTAATACCCTTCGCCGAATGTCCGCTCGAATGACTCCCCGTGCCCTGGGTAAAAGGTGCTCAGAACTGTCTTTCCGTCGGTCAGAAAGCCGATGCCGGCGCCATAACGACCATGCTCCGGCGCGTGGTCGTTGAGGAACTTCGGCGAGCCTTCATCCTGCCGCACCTGAACGAAGCCGTAATTGGAAACGGCGGCTATGAGCCTGTCGTTTCCCACCTGGTGCGTGTGGTCAGTGGCCGAACGCCACTGCGGATGGACGGGAGAAACTGCGGCGGGATCGGAGATCTGGTCGGAGGTATAGCGGTACGCCGGAAGCCCAAATTCGTCCGAGATCCAGTGGCCGAAATACCCGGATCCGAATGCTTTTCCATCAGTAGAACCGGACGATGGCACAGGGTCTGCCATCTCCCCGTTAAATGCAGCCATCCGTTGGGGAAGGCGAAACCCATGAGACAAACATAAAGCCCCTAGGCCCACAAACTGACGTCGGTTCATACTCGCTCCTAATCTCGTCCGCTCGTAACCTTCAGTGAGGAACAATTCTAGATGAACAGTGCGAGACCAGCCACATCCTCGTCGTCGTTCGAGACTCTGGTATCTGCATTTCTCAAATGTGTTGCCAATTGCGGTCTGTTGCACAACCGTTCGTTCACATCGGTTTAGGGGTTGTTGCGATTTTGTGATGACTCAATGCTTTCGTGGAGTAATCCCTACAATCGCGCGTAACCAGATGTCGATGAGTGGTTATGGCAGCAGTTGAGCCAAGGGCCACCGTTCCGGATTGCGGACTACTTGGCCACTTGCCTCGATCTCATTGTCCATGAGTGAGTTGGCGGATCATGCACTCACCGAGATCCGCCGATTCAGATTGTCGAGAAGAAACAGCGAGATGGGTCAGGGTCTGGGGCTCGCGTCCGTCTCCGAGGCCCGCGCCAGTGCTTGCGTGTCGACATACTCCCGGACGTTCGTCAATTTGCCGTTTCGAACGGCAATGTCGAAGACCCAGTGGTCTTCAAACGTCCTATTCGTCGCTTTGATTTTTCCAGTAGCGAAGCCGACGACCAGAACCCGGTCTCCCTGCGCTATGAACTCGGGGGGGTCTGGGTATGAAGTCTCCACCGTTTCGTTAGCCTTCTGAAGTAAATTCTCCAATCCCGCGTGCCCGCGGTGCGTGCCGGCCAGCGGCCAGTTCTCGCCCGGAATGATCCACTCAATGTCTTCGGCCGACAACTCCAGCAAACCTTGCTTATCGCGGCGGCCGAGTGCCGCAAGAAAATTCTTCACAATCTGGACATTCTTTTCGATGCTCATTGAAATCTTTCCTATTCCCTTACATCAAGTGTGTCCGATTTAATCGGACGTTTCGGAACCATCCTTCTCGGGCCAAATTACACGGTCGTAGGTCGATTAC
>JBELAI010000098.1:0-19768 GCA_049508975.1 Occallatibacter sp.
GCGGCGACCATGACCTTGCTCCCATCCGGGCTGATTCTCATCGTGCCTGACGGGGCGCGAGTCGGGAAATCGCCCAGGCGCTCAGGTTGGCCGCCGGCTGAAGCAACGCGAGAGAGGATCGGTTCTCCGTTGGAATCGGCGTCATGGTAAAGCAGCCAGGTGCCGTCAGAGGTGAAGTCGACGTGGCCCGTGGGACGAACGCTTGAGGCCAGCGGCTTCCAATCGCCACCGGACAAGGGACGTATCTCGACGCTCTTGTCATTCACCCGGATGAGCCATCGCTCGTCGGAAGACATCTCTCCCCATGCTTTGTCTGGGTATTGGTCAATCAATGTCTCCTGCTGAGAGGCGATATCCCATCGCACCATTTGCGCTCCGCCTGTCTCTGGGCCCCGGACAAAGTAAAGCGACTGGTCATCGTGACTGGGGTAGTCGATCCAAAGCCCCTTGCCTGAAAAGGAATGGAGCCGGGTAATTTCTCTTGAGTCCACCGCGATGGAAACAATCTCCGTTGATTGATCTGCCCTGTCGCCACAAAAGAGCTTCGGCTGCTGAGCCGCCCAAATACACATGGCCATGCCTTGCGCGTGATAGATGCCGTGATCCTCTCCGGTGGAGAGATTGCGCAAATGGACCACCTCACCCCCGCCCCCCACCTGCCCTTCATCTTCGCTTTTGGCGACATAGACGATTCGATTGCTGTCGCTGGACCACGCGGGCATTGGATTGGATATGTTGCCCAGCGGAAGATTCAGGTTTTTCCAATCGCCAGGGTGGCCATTCGCATCGAGCGAGGCGAGATAGACGGCCCACGCGCCGCCCGGCTTGACCGCGTGATAAATCAGCCCTCCGCTGGCAGTGGTTTGCCCATCTCTGAAGTCGCCGTACTTCACAAAAACTGGCTCACCGGCAGCCTTGCCGTCCTTCATCGGGAGCAGGTCAAGCGCGCCCTTTCCACCCTTGTCAATCCCAATGGCGAGGTTGTGCCCGTCGGCGGTCCAATCCAGAAGCCTGAGCTGTTGAAAGAGAATGAAAAAGGTATCGGTTTGCCGGTGCTCATAGACCAGTTGCGGCTCTCCGCCTTCGGCAGGCATAACGAATATCCGCGAGAACGGATCGACGTCAGAGGTGGCATAAGTCTCGTATGCGATGTAACGGCCATCCGGCGAATAATGGGCATCCTCCACGAATGCGTCTTTCAGATTCTGCAATTCACGGGTTTGCCCATCCGCAACGGAAATCCTCAGAAGGCGGGTCTCTTTGCCTTTGGATTCGGCGCATACCAGGTAGCGATTGTCCCAGGACCAGGTGGGCCAGCAATGAGAGTTGGGATCCAGCCGGGCGAACTCGCGGTAGCCCGTGCCGTCTGTGTTGATGACCGCAAAAATCTGTGGCTCGCCAGGCTTCGCATGGAGGCTGAGAAAGACCGTCGAAAAGTCCCTGGACGGAGACCAGCCGGGCAGCTCGCCAGGCTTAGCCTTGAAGATGACCTTTTTGCTGTTGCCAGCAAGGTCGCCGTAGATCAGCTCCGAGGTTTCCCGGTCCGCATAGACCACGCGGTGACCGTCGGTATCACCCTCGCCGAATTGTCTCGCCGATGCCTCGATCTTGCGCTGGGTGATGGTCGCGGGCGGAGCCGGATGCTCATCGTGCTTCATCGCTGCCAGCCGGGTCCGCGCTTGCGTGGCTGCGGGCTGGTCGGCGAAGTCGCGCACAATCTGCTGATACACGCTCTGCGCCTGCTGCCCGAGCTTCTCATAGCAACCGGCGAGGTGCAGCAGCGCCTTGGCGCGCACGTCGCGGGGAGCGGACTTGTCCGCCGCGATCTTCTGATAATCGGCAATGGCGGTCTTGAGGTCGCCATCCACCTGTTCTTTCTTGGTAGCCGCCTCAAGCGCAACCGCAGGGCTGGTTTGGGCGTGCATTGGCAATGCTGTCGCATCGGAAAGCAGCATCCCCAGCATGACCATGCTCACGAGGGCAACTCCGCTCAGCAGTATGGAAAAGGCTGCCGTCAAGGCCAGTGCGAGTTTTTCGAGTTTCACGGATTTCATGATGCACCTCCTGAGTGCGACTTCAGAATGCCGCATCAATATTTGCGCCGTAGCGGGATTCGGTTAGAACCTTGCACGAACTCTGCTTGGAATTCCCAACACAAAATCAGGCTACCCATCGAATCGATATCCGACACCGCGGATGCTGATCAAATGCCGCGGCGCCGCCGGGTCGTCTTCAATCTTCTTCCGCAATGCAACAATGTGGTAGTCCACCACACGGTCGGTCACGAAGACGCCGGAACCCCACACGGCTTCGAGCAGTCGCTCGCGCGTGAGCACGCGCCCCCGGCTGCGGATGAACGCAGTCAGCAGCTTCAGCTCGGTGTGCGTGGCTTCCAGCTGCTTGCCCTCGCGGCGCAACTCAAAACGTCCCAGGTCCAGTTCAAAACGCCCGAAGCGATGTACCTCACCGGCCGCTTCGGTTATGGTTCGCCGCAGCATTGCCCGGATGCGTGCACGCAGTTCACGCGGGCTGAACGGCTTGGTCACGTAGTCGTCCGCGCCCATATCCAGTCCCAGAATCTTCTCCGCCTCCTGCGTCTTTGCGGTCAACATGATGATGCGCGTGCTCAACCCTCCACGCCGCAGTTCGCGGCACACTTCGAAGCCGTCCTTGTTTGGCAGCATCACGTCGAGTAGTATCAGGTCGAAGGGCTCAGACAGAGCGCGCCGCACGGCTTCCACTCCGTCGGCCACCACAGCAATCTCATAGCCTTCCGCTTCGAGGTCGTTTTCCAGAGTGAAGGCTATGGCTGGCTCATCTTCCACAATCAGGATTCGGCTCATTTTCGCGCCTCCCCGGCTCCAGCCAGCGGGAAAAAGATAGTGAAGGTGCTGCCCTCGCCGACCACGCTCTCCAAACGAATCTCCCCGCCACAAGCGTCAGCGATCTGCTTCACCATCGACAGTCCGATGCCGGTGCCCTTGATGCCCGCTTTCTTTGCAGCGGTGCCGCGGACGAATTTCTGAAACACCTCGCGCTGCTCTCGCGGGTCAATTCCCATGCCGCGATCCCGCACCGAAATCGCGACCTGGCGGTGATTCACGCGGCCCTCCACCCACACCGTACGGCATTCGGGAGAATACTTCACAGCGTTTTCGAGCAGGTTGCGGATGGCGCGCCGCAGCTCTTGCTCGTCGGCTTTGACGATGGGCGCATTTGCATCGAGGTTCAACTCTACTTCAAATCCGCCGGTCAACGCTTCCTCGCGAAAATCCGCTACGATCGCGCGCACTACGCCAAAGACATCGTGCGGTTCGATTTGGTACAGCTTGCGTCCGGATTCCATGCGGCCAAAATCCAGCAAGTCCTCCACCAGGCGCTTCAGACGCCCGGTCTCGCGCTGAAGATACGTGTAGGCCTGGTTCTTGCGGGATTCGTCCGCGAGGCGGCCGTTGACGAGCAATTCACTTATGCCGCTGAGTGAGGTAAGCGGCGTGCGGAATTCATGCGACACGGCGGAAACGAAATCCGACTGAAGCTGCGCCACGCGCAATTCCCGGCTGACGCCGCGAAACAAGGCATAGGCGCCCGCCAGCACCAACACCAGCATGAGCCCCACACCGGCCAGCCAGAGCGCTCGGTTTAGCCCGGGTTTGGGGGCGGCGGAGAAGCTCGAGAATTCGAGTCTTCCCGCGAGTTGAGCCTCGGCTAGCGACCGCAGCACATGAGGCTCCGTGCCCGGTGGCGAGCTTGAGGCCAGCAATCTCCAGCGAATGTCAGGCGCATTGGCAGGCAGCTTGAGGCCGGCGCCGAGCCACCCGGCCGGTGCGTAAAGAGCCGTGAGCCGCGAGGGTGTCGCGTGCCAGATCAGCAGCGACGCGTCTGGCTGCATTTCGCGCCCATTGAAGCTCGACCCCGTCCGCAGGGCCTGTTGCCACTGTTCGTACAGCCTCGACACGAGGGACGAGAATTCCAGCGCATCTTTCGGGGGATCGTCCGCTGCGCCGCGGAGGCGATTCACTTCGGCCCAATAATATTCGAAAGTCGCGCGATGCAACGGCCAGCGTCCTTCGATGAGGGCGGCGCGCAACTGCTCCGTTGCCTCCAGCACGCTGTGCCGCGGATCGCGTGTGTCTGCCAGCAGTTCGCAGCGTGCCCCAGCCGCCAGCAGAGCATACGGTACACCGTCGGGACTCACCGCGGTTTCTTGAAGCATTCGATTGTATGCAGCCAACGCCGCGTCTGGATGGTTGAGTCTCCGTTCAAGGCGGGCGATGCGCAGAAGGGCCTCCGCACCAGCCGCGGGTTGCTGAGTCAGTGGTTGCAATGCCTCGATGGCACGCTCGTAGTTCTGGTCGCGGAATTCAAACTTCGCAGCGGCTTCAAAGACATCTGGGAGAGAGTTGGCCAGAGGAGGCTCAGGCACGAACAAAAGAGGTCTAGGAGGATCAGCTGCGACGGATTGATGCTCTAGGATGACCAGGGTTCCCCCCATCGGGAACTTGGCCCTTAGAGCGGCCGAAGGTGGCAGAGCATTCAGTTCGCGCAAGTTGAGGTCCCAGTCGCCAAGCTGCCCGCCGAGCTGCGCTACAGCCAGATCGGCGATCTGTTCCAGGCGTTCGCGGGAGCGCTGCACTGCGAGGTTGCGGTCCTGTTCCATCAAGCGCCACGTGAGCCACACCTGCCAGATCGCAAGGCAAACGACGATGGCCAGAAACAGCGGCAGGCTTCGGCGCACCGCGAGCGGACTTAGCGTTTGGAGGCGCACAGTGGGGGTAGTGTACGCCGTGTTTGTCGGGAGCTAGTCAGGAATCTGTTAGGTTTCTGTTAGAAGATGCCGGGTTAGAGCTTAATGCCGCGCCACGTGTCGATCCGGCAGCCCGCAGCTAGTCGTCTTTCCGCCCGTTCAGAAGCCGAAGAGCCTCACCCGTCGATCGATGGCTAAGCTGTTCCGTTTTGCGAGTGCCTTTCTCTAGCACCTTGCGACTGGGCCTTGCTGCATTTCCAAGGGCGGTGTTTGTCTTTCCAAAATAGTCTGTGAGCGCAACTGACGCATTGCGCCCTCCAGGATTGGGAGCATGCCCGTCGGCAAAAGTGGAGTGCACAGGCAGATGATCCAATCATTCAATGGCGAGTCTCGATAATGGCGCATCCACGACCATTGCCCAGTCTGTGCTTCCTCGGCTTTTGGGGGAATATCGGAGGGAGCATCCCGCGTTCAAACCACTCTGATCAGCGGCAACACAGAGCATATTGTTGAAGCAGCGGAGAAGCGGCAGATTGCGCTGGGATTCATCGAGGGCCCGGCACGGAGCCGCGAAGATTGGCAACTTCCCACTGATCCTAGCTGCTCGGCAAACGGGACGAACGGCAACAGTTTTGCGTTCGGTTGCGACGTAAACGCGCTGGGCTACCTCTACTACAGAGCCTTGGGCCTCAGGGCGCCCAATACCGCTGTTCTCATTCCCGACAGCGAGGTGGCTCCGTTCAGCACCGTGGAGAAACAGCGAGCCTCCCTCACCAACCCCAGCGATGAATATGTCGACAAACTTGGTTGGCGTACCTTGACTGACTGATTGCATTTGCAAGCTGGAGATAATCCGCTGACAATTTGCTGACAATTGATCTCACTGATTCCGCCTACGATTGCTATACCTCAGGGTTGTAAGAGCTTTGCATTTGGAGACCGACATGCGGAAAGTTAATGTTGCTCTACTGCAGACCCCAGTTTTGCTGACAGTTCTGATCTCAGGCGCCGTTTGTGCCCAGACGCCTGGAACCGGTGCTATCGCCGGCGAAATAACAGATCCGTCGGGCGCTTTGGTGCACAATGCTCAGGTCTCAATCGTTTGTAAACAGGCAGACTTCAGCCGCAAAGTAACGACGACGACGGAAGGGTCGTTTCGATTTTCACTTCTTCAACCCGGAGATTGCTCGATTCAAGTGGACGCAGCAGGATTCAAGCAGCAAACCTTGCCGTCAGTCTCTGTGACCGTGAGTGAAACAGTTGAGGTAAAGATCAAGCTCGAATTGGAAGCCGTCAAATCGGAGGTGGGCGTCACAGCTCTCACCGAGCTGGTGCAGACCGAGAGCTCCGCACTCGGCCACGCGACAAATGGAGAGACGATCGAAGCGCTGCCTCTTGCAAATCGCAATTACACGCAAATCTTGGCTCTTTCCCCAGGAGTCGTCGTGGAACTTCCGGATGCCGCTGCTCTTGGGCGAAATAACCAGAATGTTTCTGCCAATGGGGCCAAAACCACGTCGAACAATTTTCAGTTCAATGGCATAGATGCAAACAACCTATCTCAAAATTCCGCTTCGGGATATCAATCCGAGGTAGGAGTTGCAGCCCCGGCCCCGGATACGATTGCGCAGTTCAAAGCGCAGACAGGAAATTACGACGCGGGCTACGGAAGAGGAGCAGGCGCAAACATTGATGTGATTAGCAAAGTGGGAACCAATCAATTTCACGGAAATGCCTGGGAGTTCTTCCGCAATGACGTTTTGAATGCCAATGAGTTCTTCTCGAAAAGAAACGGTCAACCAAGACCTGTTCTAAAGCAGAACCAGTTTGGCCTGACAATCGGCGGTCCAATCATGAAGGCAAAGACATTCTTTTTCGGTGGCTATCAAGGCACGGTCCAGCGAGATGGCGATTCCAATCTGTCTTTAGTGACCGCCATTCTGCCGCAACTTACGAATGATCGATCCGCTGCAACGCTGGGGGCACAATTCTGCCCTGCCAACTACCCTGCTAACCCCGGTTATCAAACCGCCGCCGGTGGTGTCCAGGTTTCATGCGACGGGTCCAATATCAACCCCGTTGCGCTTGCCCTGTTGAACTTTAAATTCTCCAACGGACAATTTGCGATTCCGAGTCCGCAGGTAAATCTCCCCGATAGCCCTGGGCAGCTCCCGATTGGTGAATCGACATTTTCGATTCCGGCACGGTATCGTGAGGATCAGTTCACTTTCAATCTCGATCAGGCCCTCTCCGAGAAGAACGAGCTATCAGGCAGGTTCTTCTATTCTCACGCTCCGACAGGCGAACCATTTTCCCCCTATGGCGCCACCGTGCCCGGCTGGGGTACGAATGAGACAGACCAAAACCTGATGTTCGTTTTGTCGGATACTCATGTTTTCAATCCTGAACTTGTCAACATTGCCCGTTTTGGCTTTATGAGATTCGATGGATATGCATCCATAGCCCAACCGATCCGTGCATCGGATGTTGGGATGGCAGCATCCTCCCCGCTCTTCCCGGAAACTCCAGGCTTGGTAGTCAATGGTCTATTTACGATCGGCACCGCGGGGCAACCGTATTATTTCCAGAATACAAATTCGTTTGTCTGGCAAGACACCGTATCTCTGACCCATAAACAGCACGATTTTCGCTTCGGCGCCGAAGCCAAGCGGCATCAGGTGGATGTAGACGTCCCTTATGTAGTCGATGGGTTCCTGTTCCTGTTTGGATTTCCAGATTTGCTAGTTGGACAAAGCGCAGCACAAAACGGCGGCGCCATGAGTAATATATTTCAGAGCACTGCTGCTTCGGGGCTTTTCCGTAAGGACGAGAGATATACAGATGTTGCCGGATTTTTCCAGGACGATATCAAGCTGACGCCACGGCTGGTAATCAACGCAGGCTTGCGTTATGAGATATTCGGCTCGCCATCGGACATTCATGGGCACCTGCCTACATTCGATCCTTCAATCGCTTCTCACAGTGCGCCGCCAGAGGGTACCTTCAGCGGCTTCATTCTGCCCGCTAACTATTCCGGCCCCCTTCCTTCAGGGGTGGTGAAATCCTCATCTTCCGGAATGTGGAACGCCGACTATAAGGACCTATCTCCACGCTTTGGTTTTGCACTTCGGTTGGCCGATAACCCGACTCTTGTATTGCACGGCGGATATGGAATCTATTTCGACAGGTTATCCGGCGATCTTGCCGAACAGAGCGTGGGTCAGCCGCCATTTTCACTCACCCAATCGCTACAAGGCGCTCAAAATGGTGCGGCGACGCTGCAACAGCCATACAGCCCGCCACTGCCGCAAAACTCCAGTTACCCAATCTTCATCCCGCGCACAACGGGCGGGGCAATATCTCTGGCTGCGATCTCACCGCGGCTAACAAGTCCCTACCTGCAGGGGTACAACCTCAACTTTCAATACGAATTTGCGAAGGACTTTCTGTGGGAACTGGGATATGTTGGCTCAACTTCCGTCCACGTTGCGGGATGCGTCCAATTCAATCAGGCATTGTTCGCCACCCCGCAAAACCCGGTGAATGGAGAAACGACAAACACAAACGAAAACATAGTCCAGCGGCTCCCTTATGCGGGCATCGCGCCAGGCTCCTATATCTGCCAGACGACGTTCAATGCGAGCTACAACTCTCTTCAAACCAGTATCAATAAGAATCTGAGTCACGGCCTTGAATTCCTAGGTAGCTACACCTGGTCGAAATCGCTCGATTACATCAGCGGCTTGGGATCCGCTTCAAACTTTGAATTGAGCTTTTTGTCCAACGATCAAACCAACCCCCGCCAGGCTCGGGGACCGGATGACCGCGATCGCACCCATAGGGTTGTTGCGAACTTCGTTTATGAGGCTCCCGGCCTCCAAACCGCACCGTCGGTTGTACGTCATGTTCTTTCCCAATGGCAGCTTTCGAGCGTGTTTGTCGCACAATCTGGCAGCCCTCTTACTGCAAAAGATAGCTCAGCAGGCTCCGTCTATGGAAATCTCGCTGGCTTTTCCCGAGCGGAATGTACCGGGTTGAATCCGGCGTCTTCCGGATCTTTGTATTCCCGCCTCAATGGCTATTTCAATCCTGATGCATTTACCGCACCGCCGATGATCGGCGACGGAACCGGCTTTGGCAACTGCCCAGTGGGTAATTTACGAGGGCCGGACCAGCGCAACGTCGACCTGGCCATTCAGCGCACGTTTCCGGTCACGGATCGCAGCCGCATTGAATTCCGCACGGAGTTCTTCAACCTCACAAACACACCAAGTTTCGGACAGCCTGTCACCGATCATGCGGCAGGAGCAGCGTTTGGGGTAATTTCGTCCACGGTTTCCAATCCGCGCATCATTCAATTTGCATTGAAGTTCGCGTTCTGAACATCAATCACATCAACCATTCAGGCCACGCTTACTGGAGGCTGACCAAATGCGGGACAGAGAAAGTGAGATATTTTACTTGGAAGAAAGAGAATATTCACATACAAAAGAACCGATTGCAACCACCGTCCAGCCTCCGCACGAACGTGCCGTTCCCACTATGGACGATGTTTTATTGCGCAACGTCTCCCTCCCCCTGCGGGCAATGTTCTATCCGATGGGCTTTCCTATTGAGGTCGTTACAAACTCCGTCGAATTACTCGCAGCCGCCGAAGAGAGTTGGGGGCATTTTGTTCAGGTGTTTTCCCGGCGCACGGTTGAGCTGCGTCTCGGCGTTGTGGAGGGAGGTTCGACTGAGTGCCCGCCCGAGGTAACCTATCGAGCACATCGCAATCTTAGATCCATCATTGCCGATCAAGATAATTTCTGTGTTTGCGATCTCACGCAAGGTTTCGCTTTCGGATGGCTGACGCGTGGGGCAGTAGAGCATCCCAACTATCTCCGCTACTACTTTCTTGAGGCCGCTAATTCCTTTTTCTTGATAGATTCTTCAAGTGTGACGCTTCTCCACGCCGCCTGCGTAAAGATGGCGGGGCATGGCGTGCTGCTTTGTGGAGACTCGGGCGCCGGAAAGTCCTCGCTTGCTTTCGCTTGTGTGCGTGCCGGGTGGACATATCTGTCAGACGACCTTGTTCTTCTTGCTCAGGGCGGCGAGGACCATGTCGTAGTAGGCAACCCTCATATGTTTCGCTTTCGTGATTCTGCCGCAGATCTATTTCCAGAGCTTAAAGGAGAAAGGATTGCGCCTCACGCAGTGAGTAAGCCGACTATTGAATTTCCTTCCGATCGCGTACCGCAAATAACAATTGCGGATAAGTGCTCGGTCAGTTACATCGTCTTTCTCAATCGACGAGACCCCGAACCTCCGGGCCTTGAATCGTATCCCCGGGATTTAGCCCTGCAATGGTTTGAGATGGGAGTAGACGCCGACGAGCTTCGAGAGGCACGGCTCGCCGCAATTCATAATCTGCTCACCGTTGAGATATTGGAGTTGCGCTACAGTGACCTGGATTATGCTGTGGAGGCACTGGAAAAGCTGGTCTTGAAAGATAGCCAGAGGTCTGCATGAAGATATCTTCCGGCGGACTCATGACGCGCAATATCCCTAAAGAAGTCAAGGCGCTGTTCGCTGCTCTCCAGTTACGCGGGGGGCACACGGAGCAACTGCATTGTTTAAATGACTCTGAGTGGGAATCACTCCTCTCCTTTTGCGAAAGGTCATACCTGACCTTTGCGCTATTGCAACTGCAGGATGATGGATTTCCCGGCTGGGCGGGGGAGCGTCTGAAAAACAATGCAGCAGACAACGCAAAGCGTTTCGAAAGAGTAAGGGCGACATACAAAGAAGTAGCAGCAACACTGGAAGGCTCAGACATTCAATTTGTGCTGATGAAAGGGTTTTCCAAATGCCCGGAGTATGTGCTCGATCCTCGGCTTCGTATGCAGGGGGATATTGATCTGTATTGCCCAGCGGGCGAAATTCATCGGGCATGCTCCGCGCTGTCGACGATTGGATACTATCCCGACCAGGCAGGGGATTATGACGCTGCCGACCATTTGCCAACGCTGTTTCGCGATGAGGGATGGACTTGGCATGGAGAGGCATTCGACCCTCAGATGCCGCTGCCCGTCGAGCTTCATTTTTGTCTTTGGAATGAGACAGCTTTTCGTTTCTCGGTGCCAGAGCTCGATCGTTTCTGGGAAAGGCGTGTCTTGCGGTCATTGGAAGACCTTACATTTCCCGCCTTTTGTGAGATAGATAGCTTGGGCTATTATGCGATTCATGCACTTCGAGATCTTCTCGATGGGCATTTGACCTTGCATCACGCATATGACATAGCCGTGTTTCTACATCGTCATGCGGAAGACTCAGCTCTCTGGGCCAGTTGGCTCGAACTCCATGGTGACACGCTGCGTTCAATGCAGGCGATTGCATTCGGTGTTGCAAAAACATGGTTCGACTGCAATACCTCCCCGGAAGTACAGACCGAAATCGATAATCTTCCACTTGCAATCAAGAATTGGCTCCGCAGCTTTGTTTATTCGCCGTTGGAATCGATGTTTCACCCTAATAAAGATCGTGTGTGGCTTCATTTGAGCTTGCTGAACTCCTTAAAAGAGAAACAATTTATTTTGCGCAAGGTGCTGTGGCCGGCACGAATCCCTCCTGTTGAAACGACTGCTGCGGGTTTCGATGAATATGGACAACCGAGAAAAGACTGGCCCACGCAACAGCTTGTTAGGTACCTCTTCTATTTGGTGTCTCGAACCGTTCATCATACGCGGGTCCTTCCACCCGCATTGTGGCATGGCTTTCGCTGGTGGGCCTCTCAGCGCGAACTCAGTAGGCAGTTCTGGATATTCTTGGCATCCGCTTTTTTTTTGACTTGGGCCTGTCCATTTATTTCTTGTTATTTAATCTCTTCCTGATCGGTCATGGATTTACTGAGAACGCGTTGGGGCTCTTGACCAGCGCCATGGCCGCTGGGAGTATTGCAGGCGCAATTCCCGCCGGCAGACTGGCCAAGAGATTTGGCCTTCAAAGAGCATTATTGACTTTCTTCATTTGCGGGACCGTCATCTTCGCGGCGCGCTCTTTGACCTTGTCTAACACGGCTCAATTGGTTCTTGCCTTCCTGAGCGGAATGGCTCTTTCAACATTTGGCGTGTGCCTTTCTCCCACGGTTGCTCAACTCACAAGCGAGCGTACTCGGCCATTCGCCTTCAGTCTGGTTTGTTCAGTCGGCATTGTGATTCCGGCTTTGGGTGGCCTGGCTGGTGGTATTCTGCCGGGGTGGCTGGCGAAGAGTGCGCTGCCGATCCACTCACTCGAACCAATTCAACTGGTACTACTGGCGTCGTGCGGGATTCTGGCGATGGGAATTTGGCCAGTCTTGAACCTCAAGATAGGCCGTGCACCAATTCGTCCGAAAACTCGACGCGCCTTCAACCCATTTCTGCTCCGCTTCCTTCTAGCGATTGCTTTGTGGAGTATGATCGACGACTCTTTCAGTCCATTCGCTAATGTCTATTTTGCGCGGTACCTGCAAATGTCATTGCCTCAAATTGGACTGACTTTCTCACTTTCGTATTTCGCGCAAGTGCTGACAATCCTGGCAGCGCCAATTGTATTTCGAAAATTTGGACTGGTGGCTGGAATCACTTACTTGCAGATCGCGACGTCGATTGCGCTTGGCTCCCTGGCCATGGCGCATGGGGTAGCTACAGCCGGGTTCATCTATGTGGCCTATAACGCCCTCCAATGCAGTGATCCGGGAATGTACAGCTTGCTCATGAACAGGGTGGCGCCAGAAGAAAGAGACAGTGCTTCCGCACTGAATTCGTTGGTTATGGCCTGTTCTCAAGCAATAGCCGCGGCGATTGCTGGAGTATCGATTGCGCGTCTTGGCTATCCGTTTCTGCTTTGGGTTACGTCCGGGGCTTCCTTAGTCGCCGCGGGGGTTTTCTGGGGGTTACTCCGCTCTCCGCGTTCAGTTGCTGTATTCACAGATGAAGCACCAGCGGCGGTAACCAAATAACCTGAGCGGCTAGAATCTTCGACTGCGGGAGAAAGGGGTTTTATACGATGAGTGCGTTGGGAGGTGGCATTCGAACATCCTGTTTTGGTGTAGGGGAAGAACTGGCAGAATGGGGTGCGGGGAAAGCGGCGGTGCTCTTACACCTGAAGTCCGTCCCACGACCATAGCGGGATCTTCAGGCCGATCGGCACGTCATCGGCGGACTGGTGGTAGCCAGACATCGCTGTCGTAGTGGCCCAGGCGAAGTAGTCGTTCAACACTTGTCGCAACGCACCGTCGTTGGCAAGTCCAACATCGGTCAGAGCCTGGTCGAAGCAGGCAATCGCGCGGCGATCCATTTCATAATGCTCTCCGTTCCCGCTGTGCAGCTTGACGACGGAGGTCTCGTCACCATAGGAATCGGAATACATGGTCGGGCCGCCTAGTGCCTCAGCCCAGTAAGAGGCGAGTCGCTCGACATGCTGGGGATGGAAGCCGTGGCTGAATGCGTGGGCGACCACTTGATCGGTCATCACCCGACGGTGCCAGGCCTCGGCAAGACGGCGCAGGCCGTCGATACCACCCGCCGCCTCGTAGACAGTTTGCATGAATCAATGATGACAATTCTCCGGTCTCTATGCAAGGTGAATGTTGGTGATTGCGGATAGGGCCTAAGGAACGATTGCACCTCGATCCGCAGAGTTCGTTTCGCATTCCGAGGGAGTGGTCGGCAAACCGGGGATCGAGTGTGCCTTGATATACCCGTGACAGTCTGTGCCGGAAAATCACCAACATAGCGGAAGCCAACAAGTATCTATCCCGTGAATACCGAAAGGGTTGGGATCCCCAATCCATCTAAGAGGGGAATCGACGTGCAGACAGTTTCAAGGCGGCAAGCTGGCTGGAATGAATCGTGACGGACAGCAGGTTCTAAGATCGTGCCGGCTTCGTCATCCTTTACCAGATGCGCACTCGCTCCGGCTGCGCGAGATAAAGCTTTTCTCCCGGCTGAACATCGAAAGCTGCGTACCAGGCATCGACATTGCGAACAGTGTCGGCGCGGTACGGACCAGGTGCATGCTCATCCGTCATCACCTGCTGCCGAAGCGCGGCTTCCCGAGCCTTCGATCCCCAGTTCTGAGCAAAAGCGATGAAGAACTGCTGATCGCCGGAAAAACCATTCTGCGTGGGAGCAGGCATACCCGCGAGCGAGGCTTGATAACCGTCATAGGCAGCAGAAACGCCGGCCACATCGGCAATGTCCTCATCGATCGTCTGCTTGCCATTGACGGAAAGATCGGGGAAAGGCCTATAGGTGTCGTACTGCGCAGCGAGTCTTGCGGTGGCGGCGTCGAAATGCGACTTATCGGCGGGAGTCCACCAATTGCGCACGCGGCCCTTGGAGTCGAAGGCGCTTCCTTCCGAATCGAACGTGTGGCTGATTTCGTGGCCGATCACCGAGCCAATGGCGCCATAGTTGGATGCAGCCGGGGCCAGTGGATCGAAGAATGGCGGTTGCAGTATGGCGGCGGGAAAATTGAGCGCATTTTGCAGCGGCAGATTCACCGCATCCACCGTCTGCGGAGTCATTACCCATTCCTTGCGATCAACCGGTTTACCGAGGCGGGCGACTTCACGGCGATATGCGGACAACCTGCCCCGCCAGAGGTTCCCAAATATATCGTCCGCCGCTACTTCGTAGGCCGAGTAATCCTTCCAGGTTTCCGGGTAGCCGATACCAACATAAAGGGCTGAGAGCTTGGCATCTGCTTCGGCCTTGGTCGCTGGATCCATCCATTGGAGAGATGCAACGCGCTTGCGGTAGGCGGCGATGAGGTTCGCTACCATAGCCTGCGCCTTTGCCTTGGCCTCGGCCGAGAAATACCGCTGCGCGTAAATATGGCCGACGGCGTCACCGAGTTGACCGTTGACTATAGACACTCCGCTCTGCCAGCGGGGGCGCTGTTGAGGCGTGCCGGAAAGCGACTTGCCGAAAAATTCAAAGCGTTCATCCGCCAACGCTTTTGGGAGCACTGCGGCATAAGCCTCGATCAGATGGAACGCCAGCCAGTCCTTCCACGTGTCGAGGGGAGTGGAGGCCACCAAGGCGGACTCGCCGGTAAAGGCCTCGGGCTGCCAGACAATGAAACTGGCCTGCCGGCTGATTCCCGCCCCGTGAAAATACTCTGTCCAGTCCAGTCCGGGTGCTTTGGCCGCAAAATCATGCTGGGTCCAGGTGTTGTCGGCATTGTGAATGTCCTCGTTGTCGGCCAGGCTGCGATGGGTTTGCGCAATGGCGTGCTCCAATTCGACAATGCGGGTGGCGCGGGACTCCGTTGAGGAGAACCCGGCGAGTTTCAGCATTGTTGAGATATGGGCCTGGTACTGGGATCGGATGTTGCGCATCCGCTCGTTGTCGGCGAGATAGTATTCGCGATCCGGCAGTTCAAGCCCGCCTTGGAGCAGGTATGCCATGTAGTGCTCCGAATCGTTGAAGCCGGGAGCGATCCACAGGCCAAAGAGATTCGCGGTATGAAAGTTGGTGTTATTGAGGGCGTCAACGTCTGCGCGCAGGGTCTCACCCAGTGCGCGGGCCAACTGGCGCTTGTCACGAATGGCAGCAATAGTGTTGAGGTGCGGATGGAGCGGAGCGAGGCCCTTGGTTTCGATGGTGGCCTCGTCCATGTAGGAGTTATAGAGGTCGGCAACTTTGCGGGTCGCGGAGTTCGTGGGCGGATTCGATTTGGCAATCTCCGCGATCAGCGCGGCGGTGTTCTTGTTGCTCAGGTCAGCCAGCCCGGAAAAGACGCCCACCGAAGGGCGGTCCGGCGGAATTTCAGCGCGCTTGATCCAATCGCCGTTGGCATATTCGTAGAAATCGTCGCCCGGCTTGACCGAGCGATCCATATTCGCGATGCTGATTCCGTGCGCCTCTTGCGGCGGTGCATCCTGCGCGCAGGAGGGCATCGCAACCGCCAGAACACAAGATCCAACACACGTTACTGCGAATTTTGAAAATCCAGGGATGAGTCTCATTCACAACTCCAGAGGGCCGCCAGCCCGGCAAAGCCTCGCGGCGCACTTAGCATCTTCGGCTTGGACCTGACAACGTCGCGAAGGCCAGTTCATTCTGCGGGAGTTTCGATTTTGGCCACGAAAACGTTGCAAGCGCATACGATCGAAAGTCTGTAACTCCAAGATACCCTAACAACGAGAGAGTGCTTTGTGCTTGGCGGACAATCTCTTACCCGGCGATCGTTTGCGGAGAGCCTGACTTCGACGCACGTCGCTGATCATTCCCTGCGACCTTGGCGATCATGTGAGGATCATGTGGCTATGGCGAGCATGCAGGAAAGCGAGATGGAATACCTGTATCCGTCGCGGCGACATTTCGCGATCCGCAGTTATTGCAACTGCGGCGTCATCTCCGTGCCCGGCGCGGGCGGCTCGGTTATTTCGGGACTGCCATCGAACGACGGCCGGGAAATCCCGTGCCTCTGCATCTAATAGATCGGCGAAGTGCGCTTCAAGCCAAGCCTGGCGGCCGCGCCATCGCGTCCGCCAATTACCCACCCGGCTGCGGGCCCGCGGCCTTCAACAGGTGAATGGACATACGCACTTCTACATCGTCATCAATGACGAATACCGTAGGAGTGCTCCGAGAGGTCATTCGTGGGTCTCCAGGCCGAGGTCTGTCGGATCGCGGACAGCGCGTCGGATATCCGACGCGTGAGGTGGACCTTACCATCTCCTCGGATGCAGTATACCGCTGAAACTAGACAGCTAACGCATGCCTGAACGATTGGCGATATGTGTGCATGTAACAGGTACCAGAGGCATCGACAACATGCAGGTGCTGGAGTCGCAAACCGGAAACGGGCAACACCCTGCCGCGCACAATCGCGAACAGAACACGGCGAAGCTTCAGGACGTTGTTTCGCGATACCTGCCCATGCTCTGCAGAAGGGCCCATCGCTACGTGGGCGACGAACATGACGCTGAAGACGCGGTTCAGGATGCCCTGTTGTCGGCTTACAGGCATCTGGATCAGTTCAAGGGGACAGCGCAGATGTCGACATGGTTAACCACTATTGTCACGAATTGCGCCCTGTCGCAGTTACGCAGAAGACCGCGCTATCTCCACGTATCTTTGGATGAATCAGTGGCCGAAGACCAGGAGTCTTTTGTGTCAGACAGGCTGGCGGACGTCAGGCCAAGCCCCGAACGCGAGTGCATCAACTCGGAAATGCATACTAATCTCGTGCAGTCCGTAATGGGGCTTTCGCCTTCGTTGCGTAAGGTGATTCAGTTGTGCGTCCTGGATGGTCTGACTACAAAGGAAGCAGCAAAAGTTCTGGGGTTGGCTCAGGGGACCGTGAAAGCCCAGGTTTCGCGTGCGCGCACCAGGTTGAAGCACATCGTAAACAATGTATGAAAAGGAGAAGATCGCGCAAGTGAGCTATGTACCCGGCATAAATCGCGATGACAGAATTCAGGATAGGCGGCGATCGATCGCAGTGGCCAAGGGGGATCGATTGACCTTTGGAGAAACGCGAGGAAGGTAGTAGCATTGCAAACGCCCGTGATTTTCGTAAGGTACGGTGAAACCGCCGCGTCGTGCGATCCCGCTATTCCGCGGAGCGCAGTTAGGCGGCGATGGACCGAAGACTTTCAAACTCGAGGAACTTAAATATGCGAATCTCGTCTACCGTCGTTCTTGTCTTAGCCGCCACGCTTATTCCCGCGGCAATACCGGCGCAGCAGACCGTTACAGGTCAGGCCGCATTCGCCGATTGGAACCAGCAGCAGCCCGGTGTCCGCCGCAAGATCACGCTCGCTGACTTGCCTGAACCCAAGCCGGAAGAGTCCGTCAACAACACTCCGCACGTCATTCCTAAACCTGCCGATGCATGGCCGCTCGCGCCCGCCGGCTTCAAAGTGACCCTTTACGCCGGGGGCGACACTGCTCCGATGCAGCGTGCCGACAACAAGAAGGTGATGGCTCTCAGCAGCGGCACGTTCACAATGCCGCGCCTCATCCGTACCGCACCGAATGGCGATCTTTTCCTCGCCGACTCTGGTGCTGGAACCATATTTGTCCTTCGCGGTGTTGGTTCGAACGGTAAAGCCGAGCAGATCGAAAAATTTGCAACCGGTCTGGATCATCCCTTCGGGATTGCCTTCTATCCTGCGGACAACCCGAAATATGTTTACGTCGGAAACGCCACCACCATCCAGCGTCTCCCTTACCACTTAGGCGATCTGCACGCTACGGGCGTTCCCGAAACGATCGTTCCCGATATCCCCGGCTATGCTCAGCTCACCGGCGGAGGCCATTGGACACGCGATGTCGTCTTCTCGAAAGACGGCCAGCACATGCTCGTTTCCGTTGGCTCCGGGTCTAACGTGGACGATGCCGACACGCATCCGGGAGAGTTTCACCGCGCCGATGTGCTTGAGTACACCCCCGACGGAAAATTCGTCGAAGTATACGCATCCGGCATTCGCAACTGCGTTGGTGAGGCCATCAATCCGATCACGGGACAGCTCTGGTGCTCGACCAACGAGCGCGACGATCTGGGCAATCATCTTGTTCCCGACTATGTCACTTCGGTGAAGGAAGGTGGGTTCTATGGATGGCCCTGGTATTACATGGGCGGCCATCAGGACCCGCGTCTCCCTGAGCCATGCGCCAATGGCACCGGTCCCAACCTGCAGGCGCCTGCACTCACGGTGGATCAAGCCAAAGACTGCAAGCGCGTCGATCTTTCGTCTAAGGTGATCACCCCGGACGTTCTCGTTCAGCCTCATATGGCTTCGCTGGAGATGACCTTCTACCCGCATGCCGGGGAGTTCCCAAAGCAATATGACGGCGATGCCTTCGCCGCCGAACACGGCTCATGGAACCGCGCCAAACGTGCCGGCTACGAAGTCATCCGTGTCCCCATGCACAACGGCCATGCCGATGGCAGTTATGAAGACTTTCTCACCGGTTTCGTGACGAAAGACGGTCAGGTGTGGGGTCGCCCTGTTGGCGTCGCGGTCGCCATGGATGGCAGCCTCTTCGTTACCGACGACGGCACCCGATCGGTCTGGCACGTCTCCTACGTCGGGAAATAGGTTACGCTGCATGCAGCATCGATCCACTGGGCTGCGGTTGAACGAGTAGGGGAAGATTCTCACATGGCAGGACCGTGCGAGTTGCGAAACTAATACCGAAGGGAGATTCGTGCAATATCAATCGATTCGTGTGGTGCGTCCGGAACAGTTAGACTCTGCCACGGCGCAAACGCCTGGTTCTCAGCGCTTTGCCGCGATCCACTCAGGAGCAGGCATCGAATCGCCCATGTGGGGAGGCCTGTTTGTGGTTGAACCACTAGCCCGCACCGGAATCCATCATCATGGGGAACAACATACGATCGTGTACGTTCTGAGCGGCTTTTCTTACGTTCGGTGGGGCGAACAAGGGGAGTTCCTCGCAATGCTCCAAGCAGGGGATTTCCTTCATGTCCCGGCTTGGGTTCCGCATCAGGAAATCAATCCGTCCGACGACGTTCCATTTCAATGGATTGTTGTCCGCAGTACTTCGGAACCGATTGTCGTGAATCTGCCCGACGACTTCTGGAAGGAAACCAAACCGGGCGCGAAAGAACAATGATCCCGCCCACTTGCACGGTCATGTGAAAACGCACTCGACGTGGCTCGCTTCGCTTAGCCGTTGGTGTAGTCGAGCCACGCCGGGTTCTCGATTGTGCCGTCATAATGCGAGCTTGTCTCTCTTGAAGCGCTGGGACGAATGCGGGGAATTGATCACCCTATTTGAAAATCAGAGGATCGCCTTCACTACGCCGCCATCTACCCGCAGTGCGGCGCCGTTGGTGGCCGAAGAGAGCTCGCTCGCCAAGTAGGTCACCATCGCTGCAACCTCCTCCACGGTGGCGAAGCGTTTCAGCAGCGAAGAGGGCCGCACATGCTCGAAAAACTCTTTCTCAATCAGTTGCTTCGATTTGTTTTGCTGCTTCGCCATCGCTTCTACAAAGCCACCCACGCCTTCTGAATCG
>JBELAI010000099.1:0-19518 GCA_049508975.1 Occallatibacter sp.
CCGAAAGAAAAGCTCGATATCCAGGTGCTCGACGATTCGACCGATGAGACGCGGCAGGTGGCGGCGGATATCGTTGCGCGTTATGCGGCGCTGGGGAATCCAATCGTCTACATTCACCGGACCAATCGGCATGGGTACAAGGCTGGTGCGCTGGATGAGGGATTGAAGGTGGCCAAGGGTGAGTTTGTGGCGATTTTCGATGCCGACTTTGTGCCGCCGACTGACTGGCTGATGAAGGTGATCCACCACTTCGCAGAGCCCGAGATCGGCATGGTGCAAACGCGCTGGACGCACCTGAATCGCGACTACAGCATGCTGACGCAGATTGAGGCTATCCTGCTGGACGGGCACTTTGTTCTGGAACACGGCGCACGTTACCGCTCGGGCGATTTTTTCAATTTCAATGGCACTGCCGGAATGTGGCGCATCAAGGCGATCTCCGACGGCGGCGGCTGGCAGCACGACACGCTCACCGAAGACACGGACCTGAGCTACCGGTCCCAGCTGGCGGGCTGGAAGTTCAAGTATCTGCCCCACATCGAGTGCCCTTCGGAGCTGCCGATTGAAATGACCGCATTCAAAACCCAGCAGGCGCGGTGGGCGAAGGGCTTGATTCAGACCAGCATCAAGATGCTGCCGAAGATCTTCCGTTCCGATGTTCCCAAGCGGATCAAGATTGAGGCGATCTATCATCTTACGGCCAACCTCAGCTACCCGCTGATGGTTGTGATGTCGGCGCTGCTGATTCCGGCCATGGTCTGCCGCTTTTACCAGGGCTGGTTCCAGATGCTGCTGATCGACTTCCCGCTGTTCACGGCTTCGAGCTTTTCGATTGCGGTGTTCTACGTGGTGAGCCAGAGAGAGCTGTTCCCGAAAACGTGGATGAAGACGTTTCTCTATCTGCCGTTTCTGATGGCGCTGGGGATTGGACTGACGGTTACCAACACCAAGGCGGTGATGGAGGCGCTGTTCGGCATCAAGAGCGCCTTTGTGCGGACTCCCAAGTACCGCGTAGAGGCCAAGGGCGAAAAATCGCACGCGGCCAAATACCGCAAGCGTCTGGTACTGGCGCCCTGGATCGAGCTGTTTCTGGGCGCTTATTTCTTCCTGGCGATTCTGTACACGTTCTCGAATCACAATTACTTCACGGCGCCGTTTCTTATTCTGTTTGTGATCGGGTATTGGTATACGGGGCTAATGAGCTTGTTGCAGGGGCGGTTTGAGCGGTGGAGAACAGGAGCGCCGGCGAGCGACGATGAGTCGAGTCCGAAGCCGTTTCCGGTTGGGGTATGAGCCAGGCCGATAAACCAACGAGATCCCAATTGAGAGCTGAGGCAATATTGTCAGTGGATTTCCTCCCGATAACAGCTCAGACGATCTAGAATGGGAATCGAACTCCCAAAATTGGAACGACCTTCAGCCTTTTGCGCACCGTTACCCATAGATACTCCGGACCGCACTAGACTTTGAAGAATGCCACCTCCTCTAATCCCCATATTGAACAGCTGTAGCGTAGCGGCTCCACAATTTCGATACCCCGAAACCACTGACTCCAAGTGACTTCTTCCGCAAAGAAGAGCCACATCCAGCAGTGCTACAAAGGGCACGTGAATTGTGAAGCGGCTCTAAAGGTTTAAGAACGCCAAGCCTATGGCGTCGTGTCTGGCTGCGTCAACAAACGATTGGGGGTTAAAGAGGGTTTCTCATGTCCAATCCAACCGGGGCAATCATTACAGCAACCAGTCCGCCACAGACCTTGGGCGGCGGAAATCACATGCTGCGCCCAACCGCGAGGGCAACGGATTCTGAAGGCCATGTCTTCGTTGACAATGTGCGCTTCCTGTCGATGGCCGCGGTGGTTCTGGTCCACTGCATTGGTGGAGTAGGTGCTTTGGCCGGAATGAGTAGTGCTGACGGCCTGTTGCGCGGCCTTCTTCAGCCATTCAAGTTCGGCACCATCGGATTCTTCTTGATCTCTGGATTCCTGATGGGGGAAGGCTTGACCCGGAGAGGGTCCTGGGAATATCTCAAGCGTCGGCTCGAAAGGGTCCTGGTTCCCTGGTTTCTCTGGTGTTCGATCTTCGTAGTGATCTTCGTTGCGGGCGACATCGATCGTGGCCGGCTCAACCTCCATTTCACGCGAGACGCGACCATTTCCCTGGTTCAGGTTGTTCGAGGCTGCATGTTTGAAAGCGCCTATTGGTTCGTACCCAATCTCCTGCTTGCTCTCTGCGTCTTGTTGTTCTTCAGGCGCGTTCTCTACGATCTCCGCGTGGGTTGCGTGCTCCTGGCGATAAGCGTCTTCTACGGCCTGAACCTTCACGCGCGGTGGCTGCCCGTCCACAGCCACACCCAGGCTCTCTTTGGTTTCGTTTTCTATCTATGGCTGGGCGTGTGGGCAGCCAGGAATTTTGCAGCGGTCGATGCATGGATTTCCCAAACTTCGACTCCCATGCTCATCGTGGCGGCGGTACTTGCCTGTCTGGCAGCTTTGCGCGAATCGGAAGTCCTGTATTCCATGGGGTCAACAAGTGTCGTGAACACCCTGAGACTCAGCAACCAAGTGTATTCCGTCGCCGCCGTGCTTGTGATCGTCAAGTTGAGAAAGGCCGTGTGGCCGCGCGCAATGGACGTGCGAACTTGCACATTTGGGATTTACCTGACCCACTCCATTGTATTGGTCCTGGCAGTTTTCATAATCAAACGAGCGCTTCTCCGCGCCTTCGGCGAGGCAGCGTGGACGAGCCCCGCTGAGGTCGAGATCTGCCTCTCCTTTTTGACGTTTGCAGTTACATACGGGTCCTCCCTGGCCTTGACGGCATGGCTACTCAATCAACCACGCTTATCCTGGATGGTGGGTGCATTGCCACCGGACAGAAAGGCAATCAAAGCGCCTGCACGCGAGCCATTCCCTGAATTCAGCGTCGGGATCGGTCCGGTATTTGCGACTACGCCTGATGCATTCGCTTCAGTGCTCTCGGCAATACCTCCTCCACCAATCGCCAAATCCGGAACAGGGTAAACGTCTCAATAGCCCAGCCAAAAGCCGTCGATTGCAATCCCCTCCGCTACAATAGATTGAAGCGCCTGCCGTGCCGGGGAATTGGAATCCCGGGCGCGCCGGGCGCGTCAAACTATTATGCTAGCCAAAAATCTTCCAGAAGCGCTTACGTTCGATGACGTATTGCTGGTGCCTGCAGCCAGCGAAGTGGAGCCCGTTTCAGTCAGCACGCAGACCCAGTTGACCCGCGAAATTACGCTGAATACACCGCTGCTGTCGTCCGCGATGGACACCGTCACCGAATCGCGCATGGCGATTGCAATGGCTCAGCAGGGCGGCATCGGCGTTGTGCACCGCAATCTCACCATTGCCGACCAGGCGGGCGAGATTGACAAGGTAAAGCGCTCGGAAAGCGGCATGATCGTGGACCCGGTGACGATCGGGCCCGACCAGATGATCGGCGACGCGCTGGAAGTGATGCGCCGCTACAAAATCTCCGGCGTTCCTGTGACGCAGGGAAAGAAGCTGGTCGGCATTCTTACCAATCGCGATTTGCGGTTTGAGACCCGAACCGATATTCCCATCGGCGACGTGATGACCAAGAAGAACCTGATCACCGTTCCGGTGGGCACTACGCTTGAAGAGGCCGAACTGATCCTGCACGAGCACCGCGTAGAGAAGCTGCTGGTGGTCAACGATCAGTACGAGTTGAAGGGTCTTATCACCGTCAAGGACATCCAGAAGAAACTCAAGTATCCCAACGCGAGCAAAGACGATCAGGGCCGGCTCAGGGTGGGCGGAGCCATCGGCGCAACTGGAGATTTTCTGGAACGTGCCGCGGAACTGGTTCGCGCTCGCGTCGATGTCCTCGCGATCGATTCCGCCCACGGACACCAGACACGGGTGCTGTACGCGGTCCGCGCGGTCAAGAAGCATTTCCCGCAGGTGGGCCTGCTGGCCGGAAACGTTGCCACTTACGAAGGCGCACTGGCACTGATTGATGCCGGGGCGGATGCCATCAAGGTCGGCATCGGGCCTGGCTCCATTTGCACCACACGCATGGTTACCGGCGCTGGGATGCCGCAGATTACGGCTATTGCAGAGGCTTATCGCGCCTGTCGCGAGCATGGGATTCCAGTCATCGCGGATGGCGGTATCAAGTACTCGGGTGAGATTACGAAGGCCATTGCGGCGGGAGCCAGTTCGGTGATGATTGGCTCGCTCTTTGCGGGCGTGGACGAGAGCCCCGGCGAGACGATTCTCTACCAGGGCCGCAGTTTCAAAAGCTATCGCGGCATGGGTTCTCTGACCGCCATGAGCCAGGGGTCCGGCGAACGGTACTTCCAGAGCACTGCCGATCTGGCCAGCGCGGAGATGGGAACCGAGGGCGTGGTGCAGCGCGAACGCGCCAGCCAGAATCGCCTGGCCAAATTTGTTCCGGAAGGCATAGAAGGCCGCGTTCCTTACCGTGGGCCGCTGGAGTCGATGGTTTTCCAATTGGTGGGTGGTCTGCGATCCGGCATGGGCTATGTTGGCTGCGGAACCATTGCGGAGCTCCAGGAAAAGGCGCAGTTCGTGCGCATTTCCTCGGCGGGCCTGCGCGAAAGCCATGTTCACGACGTGATCATCACACGGGAGGCACCCAACTATCATGTCGAATAGTTCGGGGCACGGCGGGTGGTACTGGATCAGCGCCTGGCTACCAGTGGCGATCGGCATCGCCGTCATCGCGATTGAATCGACGGAATTGTTGGGCGCCAACCATACGAGCGGCCCGTTGCGGAGCATTTTCGAAGCTCTCTTCGGCCAAGTACCAGATGCCCGCTGGGATATTATCCACCACTATGTTCGCAAGTCGGGCCATTTCATCGGCTATGGGTTGATCGGCCTGGCATGGTTGCGCGCATGGTGGATGACGCTCGATCATTCCAGCTTTTTTCCGGATGCGTTGCTCGCCCTGTTCGGTACAGCTCTTGTGGCCAGTTGCGATGAGTGGCACCAGACCTTTCTGCCGAACCGCACAGGAACCCCGTGGGACGTGCTGCTCGACTGCACAGGCGCGATTGTTCTGCAATTGATTGTCTACGTCTTCATGCGCACGTTCAAGCCGAAGCGGCTGGCCAGGGCAGCGTAGAGCTCGTGCGGATGCTGGCGCGTCTGCCTTGTTGAGGCGCTAACCGACGAATCGACTCTCTGACTCATGCGGCTCGACGACGGCGCCATTCGCAAGCGAAGCGCACGTGACCCGCGCGGTGGCGGCCAGAGCCAACAGCATGGTCTGCATTTGCGGAGTGAACCCGCGCCGCTCCGTCTCTGCCTGCGCGAAACTGAATATCCAATAGAAAAAGGAACACAGAAAACTGATCGCTACTGCCCAATACAACCGGCTCAGCTCCGATGCTGTAGCCTGGTGCGTGTTCACGGTAGCCACGGCCAGGCTGACGAGGGAATAGAAGCCAAATCCGGTGGCCACCTGTAACTCGCGATCGCGCCAACCGAGAGAGAGCAACTGGCTGCATCCAGCCAGAAAGAGGAAGAACAGGACTCTGAGAACGGAGACTGTCAATTGCAGCTGATTGACAAGGCGCCAGGCCTCGGATGGAGCGGAATTTTCGGTGAAGCCAGCAAAGGGCCAAATTGCGGCGCCAACCGCGAGAATCACAGCGGCGACCACCCAAAGTGCCTTGCGAGCCAGGTTCTTGCGCAACGGGAGGAGCACAGACCAGGCCAGTTCGACCAATACGCCGAACTGGAACACAAAGTCCACAATCGTCATTACAAAATAAAACTTGATGCCATAACCGTCCTTGTAAATATGCTTTATTGCAACAGCCGACCCATCGCTTAAAAAGGCCCAAAAGGAGTACGCGAAGAAGAACGGCAATTTGTGCCAAACGCGTCTCCAGACCAGAAGCCCGATCAAGGCTATCTCGGTCAGAATCACGAAACTTTCAAACGCGTTGTCGAAATTCATTTTGACCTCGCGTGACCTCAAAAGAATAGCGCTGGCCAGAGGAATTCCAAAATCCCTGGGCTTGCTGTCCGGGTAAAGGCAATACGGCCAAGGCGCTGAGTAAATCTTGGCAGGTTCCGCTGCTTGAGTAGGACGATCGGGGAGTTGCGGCCTGGCCGAGAAGTTGTCCTGTCAGCCTACCAGGCGCTTATCGGCAACTTCGGAGAATTCATACAGATTGCTTGCGAGCCGAGGGTGGCTGCGGTTGAGGCCGGCAACCTTTTCCCGGCGTCTTCGCCTCTTTTCCAGGCATCAAGGAGACTCTCTGCAAGGGTTTCGTGCTTACGAATTTCAGAGATTTTGAGTATGGCATCGATCTCAGCACCGAATGCCGCTCGTAATGCTAGACGCTGCTGTCTATGTTCCCAAAACTTCGCCGCGAATGCTCCTCCAAACGCAAGAACTCCCCCGACAATGGCAGCCAACAATGTTTGCCACGCGGCTAAGGTATCCGGGGCGGGAGTGGGGACGGGAGCCATAGAAGTTGTTACTTATATCATTGCCGCGGGTCTCGGGTCCCCAAGCAAAAAACACGGGCGCTTGCGGATGCAAGTGCCCGTGCGGGTTGCCGATGGGTGTGACACGGCATTATGAGTGAAGATCAGCGGTCGAGGAAAAGGCTGCCTGCATGGCAAATGCTTACGCGGCTTCTTCGCCGCTCTTTTCTTCTTCCTTTTTGCTTTCTTCCAACTGCTTCTCGAGTTCGGCGCGCTTCTTGGCTTTTACTTCGTCGCGCTTCTGGCGCTTGGCGTCCAACTGCTTCTCGGCCCCCAGGAGTTCGATGAACGCCTTTTCGGCCCCGTCGCCCTTCTGGAATCCGGTACGTACGATGCGGAGATAGCCGCCCTGACGGTCGCCGTAACGAGGGGCAACGGTTTCAAACAACCGTTCAACGGACTTGTCGGTCATGAGAAAGCTGAGCGCCTGACGGCGCGAAGCAAGATCGCCCTTTTTGCCCAGGGTGATCATCTTTTCAACCAGCGGACGGACGGCCTTGGCCTTGGCTATGGTCGTCTCCACGCGGTCTTCGATAATGACGGACGTGACCAGGTTGCGCAACAGGGCGCGGCGATGGCTGGTGTTGCGTCCGAGCTTGAATCCTGCATTGCGATGGCGCATGATGCAACTCTCTTTCTTCGAGGGAATGAGGGACTAGGGACTAAAGACTTATTGGCCTTTCTAGTCCCTAGTCCCTACGTCCCTTGTCCCTGTTCTTAAAAGTTCTCGGTCTCGGTGGGCAACTGAAGGTCTACGGAGTCCAGCGGCTCGTCCTCGTCGTCGTAGCGGCCATAGCTGGCGGCCAGCGCGGCGGCGGGAGGAATGCTGGTGGGTCCGGGGACCGGGTTGCCGTTTTCGTCGATCTTCATGCCCAAAGAGAGGCCCATCTGCGCGAGAATTTCCTTGATCTCGTTCAGGCTCTTGCGGCCGAAGTTCTTGGTCTTGAGCATCTCGGCTTCAGTCTTCTGGACGAGTTCGCCAATGGACTGAATGTTGGCGTTCTTCAGGCAGTTGTAGCTGCGGACTGAAAGCTCCAGCTCTTCGACTGAACGGTTGAGATTGTCGTTGCGGAGAACGGTGTGGCCAGCTTCGCCACGCGCCTCGGCTTCGATTTCCTCCTCGAAGTTTATGAAGATATTCATGTGGTCCTTGAGCAGCTTGGCGGCCAAGCCGACCGCGTCGGCAGGCAGAACAGCTCCGTTGGTCCACACTTCAAGGGTCAGCTTGTCGTAGTCGGTGATCTGGCCGAGACGGGCTGCCTCGACTACGTAGTTCACGCGTCGGACTGGGGAGTGAACAGAGTCCACGGGAATGAAGCCCAGGCCCAGGTCGGCGTCGAAATTCTTGTCGGCCGAAACATAGCCGCGGCCCTTCTTCAGACGCATCTCCATGTCGAGCTTGCCGCCTTCAGAAAGGGTGGCCAGGTAGACGTTCTTGTCCAGGATCTCCACGTCGCCGTCGGCCTCAATCATGCCGCTGGTGACAACGCCGGGCTGGTCGGCGCGCAGATAAAGCGCCTTGGGACCCTCGCCGGCGAGCTTGAAGGGAACCTGCTTGAGGTTCAGGATGATGTCGGTGGCATCTTCGACCACGCCGCCGATCGACTGGAACTCGTGGAGCACGCCTTCGATGCGAATCGCGGTGACTGCGGCACCTTCAATCGAACTAAGAAGGGTGCGGCGCAACGCGTTGCCGATCGTCGTGCCAAATCCGCGCTCAAAGGGCTGCGCGCTGAACTTTCCGAATGTGTCCGTGAGCGTCTCGGCATCGACTGCCAGGCGCTTCGGCTTCTGAAATCCTCTCCAAAGCATATCTTGGTCTCTTTTCCCGCACGGCATGTACGTCGCGATGCATTTTGCGGCGGCCGCGCAAGTTCTCCTTCAGTTGGAATTGCAGATGACAGATTGCAGATTACAGGTGACAGTTAAAAGCCAAGAGCCAGCAGGCCAAACTGTCATCTGTAACCTGTCATCTGTAACCTGTTCTGCTACTTGCTGTACAGTTCGACGATCAGCTGTTCGTTGATCGGCAAATTGATGTCCTTGCGCTTCGGCAATGAGAGAACGCGACCGGTAAGGGTGTCGAAGTTCATCTCCAGCCATGTGGGGACAGGGTTCTGCGCTGCATACTGCGAGCCCTGTTCGACGATAAGGAGCTTCTTGGCGCTCTCGCGGATGGCGATTTCGTCGCCCACTTGCACCTGGTACGAAGGGATGTTCACCTTCTTGCCGTTGATGGTGACGTGACCGTGGCGAACCACCTGACGTGCCTGGCGGCGCGAGATGGCGAAACCGAGCCGATAGGCTACGTTGTCGAGGCGACGCTCGAGTTGCTGAATGAGCAGTTCGCCGGTGACGCCGGTGGCGCGGTTGGCCTTTTCGTAGTACTCGCGGAACTGGCCTTCCAGGGTGAAGTACATGCGCTTGGCTTTCTGCTTTTCATGCAGTTGGAGGCCGTAACCCACGATCTTGGCTTTGCGGTCCTTGCCGTGCTGGCCGGGGGCGAAGTTGCGCTTCTCCAGGGGGCAACGGTCGGAAAGGCACTTGGTGCCCTTCAAAAAAAGCTTGGTGCCTTCGCGACGGCAAAGGCGGCAGACTGCTCCGGTATAACGTGCCATTTCTTCCTTTTCTCCTGACTTCGGATGACGGCCGGTTTACGTGCGACAGCGCGCAGGTCGTCCCGGCCCATGTTAGTCGACAGATGACAGATTACAGATGACAGTTTTTCCCTGCTGAATCGGGCACCTACGACTGTCATCTGTAATCTGAAATCTGTCATCTGCTGCTTAGACTCTCCGTCTCTTCGGTGGACGGCAGCCATTGTGGGGCACTGGCGTCACGTCGCGGATGGAGCGCACCTCAATGCCGGCAGCGGCGAGAGCGCGGATGGCGGACTCGCGGCCCGAACCCGGACCGGCGACCCGCACATCCACCGCACGCAAACCGTGATCGCGGGCCAGGCTGGCGGCGTTCGAAGCTGCCTGCTGCGCCGCGAACGGCGTGCCCTTGCGCGAACCACGGAAACCCAGAGAGCCTGAGCTCTTCCAACTCAGCGTGTTGCCCACCGGGTCGGTGATGGTGACGATCGTGTTGTTGAACGAAGCCTGAATGTGCGCGATACCAAATGGCACATTCTTGCGCTCGCGCTTCTTGAACTTCTTGTTCTTGCCGGCCTTGCCTGCCGCCGGCTTGCCCGCTCCGGCTTTCTGTTCTGGTTTCGCCATTAGGTTTTACCCGTCGCTTTCTTCTTGCCGGCAACTGTGCCCTTGCGCGGGCCCTTGCGAGTGCGGGCGTTGGTGTGGGTACGCTGTCCGCGAACCGGCAACGAGCGCCGGTGACGCGTGCCGCGATAGCTCTGGATGTCGATCAGACGCTTGATGTGCATCGAGACGTCCTTGCGCAGGTCGCCTTCTACGTTTCCTTCGTCTTCGATCACCTGACGGATGCGGTTAACCTCGTCTTCGCCAAGATCCTGGACTTTCTTGAAGGGATCGACATTCGCCTTCGTCAGGATCTTGAGCGCACGCGGATCTCCGATACCGAAGATGTATGTGAGCGCGATCCGTGCCTGCTTGTTGCGGGGCAGATCGACGCCAGCAATACGTGCCATAGTTGTTTCCTTTGGATTGAGGGACTAGGGAATAGGGACTAAGGAATAGTTGATTTCGCCATGAATTGCCGTTTCAACTTGGTCCCTGGTCCCTACGTCCCTTAGTCCCTTTCTCTGTTGTGTGCCCCCGGCCTCGGCCGGTTCGCACGGTTTGTGCTTCATGCTTCCAGAGGTTCATCGCAAGCCTTGACTCAAGCTAACTAGCCTCTTCTTCGAGGGACTAGGGAATAGGGAATAGGGAGTAGATGAATTCGCTATGATTCGCTGTTTCAACTTAGTCCCTAGTCCCTATGTCCCTCAGTCCCTTTCTTGGAAGCTTCCGCGTGTGCCAGACCCTACTAGCCCTGGCGTTGCTTGTGCTTTGCGTTTTCGCAGATCACCCTGACCACTCCCTTGCGGGTGATGACCTTGCACTTGACGCAAATCTTTTTTACCGATGCACGGACCTTCATTTGTGATTGCCCTTCTGTTCTACGCAGGGGCTGAAGCCCCGTTGTTTTTTCGGCCATTGCGGCATTACTGAATTCATGCCCCGTTACCAACCCCGTTAAGAAACTTCCCGCCGCCCGATGCTCGCTGCCAGCCGTTCGCTGTCATCTGTCATCTACAATCTGTCATCTGCTATTTGTAGCGGTATACGATTCGTCCACGATTCAGGTCGTAGGGGCTTAGCTCCACGGCCACGCGGTCGCCGGGCAGAATGCGAATGAAATTCTTCCGCATCCTTCCCGAAACATGGGTCAGCACCTCGTGATTGTTCTCGAGTTTGACCTTGAACATGGCGTTGGGCAGCGTCTCAGTGACCACTGCCATTACCTCAATCGCGTCTTCCTTCGACAAACCGCATCCAATTCCGCCGGCGCACCCTCGGAGCGATTCCGGCCTGTTTACTTACTCGGTTAAGACTCTCGCCCCGGTCGCGGTCACCGCCACCGTGTGCTCAAAATGAGCGCTCATGCTGCCGTCCTTGGCTACCGCCGTCCAGCCGTCCTTCAGCACTTCAACATCCGGCTTGCCGGCGTTCACCATCGGCTCGATGGCGATCACCATGCCCACTTTCAGCTTCATTCCTCGTCCCCGCTCGCCGAAGTTAGGCACTTGCGGGTCTTCGTGCATGTGGACCCCGATTCCGTGGCCCACAAAATCCCGTACCACCGAGAACCCCTCGGCCTCTACCACATCCTGCACGGCCGCGCCCACATCGCCCAGGGTCGCCCCCGGCCGGACTGCAGCGATACCGGCGTGCAGCGACTTTTCCGTCACCGCCAGCAACCGCGCCGCATGGGGATCTATTGAGCCCACGGGAACCGTGATGGCCGCGTCGCCGAAATAGCCATCGACAATCGCCCCAAAGTCGACTGAAACGATGTCCCCTTCCTTCAGGACCCGCTTCTGCGAAGGAATTCCATGCACCACTTCGCTGTTGACCGAAGTGCACAAGACGCAGGGAAAGCCGTGATAGCCCTTGAAAGCAGCTTTCACGCCCAATTCGTTGAGCCGTGCTACCGCCGCGTTTTCCAGATCCAGAGTGGTAGCGCCGGGCTTGACCTTGCTGCGCACCAACTCCAGCACCTCGCGAACCACTTGGCCCGCGCGGCGCATCTTCTCGATCTCCTTGGACGACTTCAGTACGACAGCCACAAAACCAGCTTTCAGATGACAGATGACAGATGACAGATAATAATTCCCGCAGCCCGCTGCAGAAACTACTTTCCGGCAGCTGTTAGCTGTCAGCTCGTTCTTCTCACGCACAAACTCGCCGTCCGGCTACGCTAACTGCGTAACCGCTCGACGGCGGCGACAATTGCGGCCGCGATCACGCTTATCGGCCGGTCTCCATCCACTTCCGCGAAACGTCCAAGGGCCCGATAGTGCTCGACAACCGGCGCAGTCAATCCCGCATAAGCGCGCATGCGCTCTTTGAAGACTTGCTCCGTGTCATCGGCTCGCTGGACCAGCGCCGCACCCTCTACATCGCAGAATCCGTCCCGTTTGGGAGGATTCATGTGAATGTTGTAGATGGTCTGGCAGACAGGACAGTTCCTGCGTCCCGTGATTCGACGCAGTAATTGATTATAGTCCACCTGGATACTGACGGCAATCACCGGGAGCGATTTGGCCTCGGAAGCCAGCCGGCCATCGAGCCAGCCGGCCTGTCCCAGCGTACGGGGAAACCCATCCAGGATGTACCCGTTGGCCGTGTCGGGCTCCTTCAGCCGGGCCGCAACCATCTCGTCGACCAGCGAGTCGGGCACAAGTTCGCCGCGGCCCATTATTCCCTTGGCCTCTTTGCCCAGCGGCGTCCCCTTGGCCACATTGGCGCGCAACAGATCGCCGGTGGATATCTGAGGAATGCCCCAGAGCTTGACGAGTTCCTTGGCCTGGGTCCCCTTGCCGACCCCAGGCGCGCCCAATAAAAGAATCGGGCCGGGAACGGTTGTCGAACCCGCTTCCCGGCCCTGTTCGACTGCGATCATAGATGAAGACATTACCAGGTTTTCCTTCCGCGTATGCGACCGGAGCGAGGGGAAAAGCCATCATAATGACGCATGATCAGCTGCGATTCGATCTGGTTGACGGTGTCCATGGCCACACCCACGACAATCAGAAGTGAGGTGCCGCCAAAGTAGAAGTTGACCCCCAAACCATGTGTCATCCAAGTGGGCATGCTTTCGAAGAGCCTGCCTACCAGGAACAACTTGTCAAACCGGATACCTGAAATCATGAAGGTCGGCACAAGCTGAATAAGGATCAGGTAGATGGCGCCAACCAGCGTGATACGGGTAAGAATGTCGTTGATGAAGTCCGAGGTGCGCTTGCCGGGGCGGATTCCGGGAATGAACGAGCCCGACTTGCGGAAGTTGTCCGCAATATCATCCGGCTTCATGACGATGGAGATATAGAAGTAGGCAAAGAAGATGATACCCAGCATGTTGAGGAATACATACCACGGATAGCCCGGCGTGAGGGACTGCATGGCGCTCTGCACGAAGCGTGCAAACTGGTTCTGGGGATTCTGAACGAATTCCATCTGGCTGAGGAGCATGGGCGCCGACAGGATGGAACTGGCAAAGATGACGGGCATGACGCCGCCGGAGTTTACCTTGAGCGGCAAGTGGCTCGATTGTCCACCCATCATGCGGCGGCCGACAATGCGGCGCGCGCTTTGGATAGGAATGCGGCGCTCCGACCGCTCGACAAAGACAATGAACGCCACTACAGCGATCATTGCCGCAATCAGCAGGGCGACGGCCACGATGGTGAACGAGCCCCAGGCGTTGGTCGTAACTTTTTGGTAGAGCTCAGCTACGCCGCGGGGCAGACCGGCCACGATGCCGGCAAAGATCAGCAGGCTCATGCCGTTGCCGATGCCGCGATCCGTGATCTGTTCGCCGAGCCACATGATGAAGGCGGTGCCGGTCGTGAGCGTGAGCACCGTCATAAGGCTGAAGCCAATGCCGGGATTGAGCACCAACCCCTGCTTGGTGAGGATTGCGGCGATGCCGATGGATTGCAAGGCGCCTAGAATCACCGTCATATAGCGGGTCCATTGCGTAATCTTGCGCCGGCCGAGCTCGCCTTCCTTCTGGATGCGCGCCAGCGGCTCATAGACGACGGTGAGCAGCTGGAAGATGATCGAGGCCGTGATGTAGGGCATGATGCCCAGGGCAAAGACCGTCATGCGGCGCAGGTTTCCTCCGCCGAACAGGTCCATGAGCCCGAGCGCCGACCCGCTTTGCTGGCTGAAAAGCAGTTCCAGCTGGTGAGCGTTCACACCAGGGGTTGGAATGTGGCTGCCCAGCCGGTATACGGCCAGAATGGCCAGTGTGAATAGTACGCGCTTGCGCAGATCGGGAATCCGAAAGATATTAAGGAATTTCTCAAGCATGTCTGGTTATCCGCTTCAGGGCGTTCTCCGCCACGTGAGTCTCTTGACCTACTCCATCTTAGTGCATTCCCGATCTCCCTTGAACTTACGGAAATCGTAGACTGCCGTATATGCGGACCGTCACACGTGTGGAAGAAGATGGGTCCGGAACCGTCTGGGTGCCCCAGGTCTCGATTTTGAGACCTGGGAGTACTCATTCTGTGCGACTTAAGCTGTAGCCGGAGCTCCGCCCAAAATCACAGCCTTACCGCCGGCCTTTTCGATCTTTTCGATAGCCGACTTGGAGAACTTGTGGGCGTGAATGGTGATGGCCGAAGCCAGTTCGCCGGAGCCGAGAATCTTGATGAGTGCCCGTTTGCTGGACGCCAAGCCAAGCTTCTTATAGTCGTCCAGACCGATCTCGGTAACGGAGAGGCCTTCAACGTGCTCGGCGATCCGGTCGAGGTTGACCACCGTGTACTCGGTGCGGAAGATGTTGGTGAAGCCGCGCTTGGGCAAGCGGCGGTGCAACGGCATCTGGCCGCCTTCAAATCCGCGCATCAGGCTGGTACCGGTGCGCGATCCCTGGCCTTTGTGGCCGCGGGTTGAGGTCTTGCCCATGCCGGATCCCATACCGCGGCCGACACGCTTGCGCCCGGTGTTTGCTTTCCGGGGCGCGCGTAAATTGGATAGATTCTTTGCCATGATTTCCTCGCTATAGCGCCGGAGAAGTTGAGCTTCACCGACTCGCGTTTCTGTGAGCTTTCAGCTATCAGCTTTCAGCTTTTCCATGCTGAGTCGACAGGATTCAACCCGGCAAAATAAAGCTGAGAGCTGAAAGCTGACGGCTGAGAGCTGTCGGGCCATCAGCTCGACTAGTCTTCCAGAATCCGCACCAGGTGCGGGATTGCTTTCACCATGCCGCGGATGGAATCGTTGTCGACGCGGTCGACGATCTGGTTGAGCCGCGTGAATCCTAGCCCCTTGACCACCAGCTTGTGCTTCTGGGGCGTGGAGTTCTTGGAGCGGTAGTACTGAATGCGAATCATCTTTTTCTCGGTGGTCTCCGCCATGACTAGAGCTCCTCTACGGTCTTGCCGCGCGCTGCAGCAACATCGGCCCGGTCGCGCAACTGGGTCAGCGCGTTGAACGTGGCCTTGATCACGTTGTGCGGGTTCGGCGAGCCAAGGCTCTTGGTAAGCACGTTCTGCACACCCGCCGAGGTCATGACCGCACGGACCGCGCCGCCGGCGATGACGCCTGTGCCTTCAGGTGCCGGCTTGAGCAGCACCTGTCCGGAGCCGAAGCGGCCCAGCACCAGGTGAGGAATCGTGGTCTCGGTCAGGTTGATGCGCACCAGATTCTTCTTGGCCGCCTCGATCCCCTTGCGAATGGCCTGGGGAACTTCCTTGGCCTTGCCCGATCCGTGGCCGACCACGCCTGCAGCGGCGTCCCCCACCACCACGAGCGCGGCAAACGACATGTTCTTGCCGCCCTTTACCACCTTGGTCACGCGGTTGATGGCCACCACCTGGTCCTTCAGGTTGTACTGGTTGGCATCGAGTTTCTTCTTCAATATCGTCATTGCTTTCATCTCTCCAGTGGACAGTGATCAGTGTTCGGTCTTTTCCCTGCTCGCCCGAGCCAGGTGTTTTTCCCTGATCCCTAACCCCTAATCCCTGATCCCTGCTTTTAGAACTCCAGGCCGGCTTCGCGGGCCGCATCGGCCAGCGCCTTGATCCGCCCGTGATAGAGGTAGCCGCCGCGATCGAAGACCACCTTCTTGATTCCCTGCTTCACGGCCAGCTCGGCCACCGCCTTGCCGATTTCCTTAGCCGCCGCCACGTTGCCGCCGGTCTTGGTCTTGAGGGCCAGTGTGGAAGCGGAGACCAGGGTCTCGCCCTTCTGGTCGTCGATGACCTGGGCGTAGATGTGGTTGAGCGAACGGTACACGTTCAGCCGCGGCCGCTCCGTGGTGCCCGCCAGTTTGCGGCGAATGCGGTCGTGGATGCGTTGCCGGATTGCGTTTCTTTTGGTCTGCGTAATCATTGGTCTCTCATTCCTATCAGCGGAGCCGCCCTGCGGCGCCGTTCGGTGGGTGGTCAGGTTGCAGATTGCAGATGACAGATTACAGTTGGCAGATCGCCTGAGAAAGAACTGTCATCTGTAACCTGCAATCTGTCATCTGCAGTTACTTCGTTCCTGTCTTGCCGGCCTTCTTCTTCAGCTTCTCGTCGGAGTAACGCACGCCCTTGTTCTTGTAAGGGTCCGGCTTGCGCAGCGAACGCATGTCGGCTGCAACCTGGCCGACCTTCTGGCGGTCAATGCCGGAGACGGTCACGTGCGTCTGCTTGGGATCGATGGCCACTTCAATTCCCGTAGGAAGCGGCACCTCAATGGGGTGCGAATAACCTAGAGTGAATACCACCGTCCCCTTGCCCTTCAGCTCGGCGCGATAGCCGATACCGACGATGTCCAGTTCCTTCTTCCAGCCTTGCGTCACCCCATGCACGGCGTTGAAGACCAGAGCGCGGGTCAGGCCATGCACCGCGGCGTGCTTGTCGCTATCGCGATTCACATGGAGGACGCCGTCCTTGGTTTCGAGAGAGATGCCCTCGGCGATCAGTGCCGAAACTTTGCCCTTAGGCCCCTCGACCAACACGGTGTTGCCCTCGACCTTGTATTTCACGCCCGCAGGTAGCGGGATCAGTTTCTTTCCAATACGCGACATCGATCAATCCTTATCTGTGGCTTGCGAGTCCCCACCAGAACTATGTGGTTCCACTGCAGCCGGAAATACAGGTTACAGATGATAGGTGACAGATTACAGTTCAAGGAGTGCCGCGAACGGCTTTGGACTGTAACCTGTCATCTGCAATCTGTCATCTGCCCTTACCACACTTCGCAGAGCAATTCGCCGCCTACGCCTTCGCGGCGTGCCTGACGGCCGGTCATTACACCCTTTGGGGTGGTCATGATGGAGATGCCAAGGCCACCCTGAACGCGCTTGATTTCGTCGCGGCCGATGTAAACACGGCAGCCGGGGCGCGAGATGCGGGCCAGGTCACGGATGGCCGCGTCCGTGCCGCCGTACTTCAGGTACACGCGCAGCACGAGCTTGCCTTCCTCTTCCTGCGTCTTGTAGTTCGAGATGTAGCCCTCTTCCTTTAGGATGCGGGCGATCTCGGTCTTCAACTTGGAAGCCGGTACATCCAGCTTCTGATGACGGGCCCGGATTGCGTTCCGGATGCGCGCCAGAAAATCTGCTACTGGGTCGGTCAGACTCATTCCTTCTCCTTCATTCCCCGTTCGTCCGCCCCGTTCTTTCGAGCCCGGGCGGAAACCAGCGGGAATGCTTACTACAGTTGTCAGTTCTCAGTGGTCAGAATTCAGTATTCCGTGTGCCAGTACGATTCGACCGACAACTGAAAACTGATCTCTGACAACTGCTTTTCTACCAGCTTGACTTCACGACGCCGGGGATTTCTCCCTTGAGCGCCAGCGAGCGGAAACACAAGCGGCAGATGCCGAACTTGCGCAGAAACCCGCGCGGGCGGCCGCAGAGTTGGCACCGGTTGTGCTTGCGGCAGCTGAACTTCGGCTTCCGCGCGTCTTTCACTCTCTTTGCAGTAGTTGCCATAAATCCTCTTGAAACAGCTAACAGCCTTCAGCTATCAGCTTTCAGCTTGCTCCATGCTCGTTTAATTCCGAGACTTTGAAACAAGCCCCATTCTGTTTGCCTCGTCCGCCAGTTCCCGCTCAGCCCAAACTGAGAGCTGAAAGCTGACAGCTAAGAGCTGCTCTTACGCCCCCTGGCGGAACGGCAGGCCGAAGTGCTTCAACAACGCGCGCGCCGAGTTGTCGTCCTTTGCCGTGGTCACGATGGTGATGTTCATGCCCTTCATCTTTTCCACCTTGGAGTAGTCGATCTCCGGGAAGATCAGCTGATCGCGCAGGCCGAGCGTGTAATTGCCGCGCCCGTCAAAACTCTTGGTAGACACGCCGCGGAAGTCGCGCACCCGCGGCAGAGCCGTTGAAATCAGGCGATCCAGGAACTCGTAAGCCTTGTCGTTGCGCAGCGTAACCATGGCGCCAATCGACATTCCCGCGCGAACCTTGAAGGCTGCAATCGACTTCTTGGCCTTGGTGGTCACCGGCTTCTGCCCGGTAATCTGCGCCAGATCGGCAACCAGCGGGTCCAGCAGCTTGGTGTTCTGTGTTGCTTCGCCCAGACCCATGTTGACCACGATCTTGTCGAGGGCGGGAACGGCCATCGGGTTATCGAGACCAAGCTCTTTTTGCAGAGTCTGCTTGATTTCCTTGTGATACTTCTCTTTCAATCTTGCTGCCATGATGCTTTGCTCTCTTTCTTCCGGCGCCCGGAGTGGACCATCGCTGGACCGTTTACCGTTGCGGAAGGGTTCCCAATTCAGATTCCAGCTCTCAGCCGTCAGCTTTCAGTTTCTTCTTGCCCGCGCTTGCCGCATCGGCTCAACCCGCCAATGCACAAGCTGAGGGCTGAAGGCTGAAAGCTCCCTCTTTACTTCTTCGTCGGCAAAGTCTGCCCGCACTTCTTGCAGATCCGCGACTTGGTGGTTCCTTCAACCTTGTAACCAACGCGAACCGGACCGCAGTTGGGGCACACGATCATCACGTTCGAGACCTGAATGGGTGATTCCTGCTCCGCGATGCCGCCCTTGGTGCGTTGGCCCTGCTTGCTCGAAACCGTCTTCTTGACCACGCGCACATGCTCGACAAGCACCGTTCCCTTGTCCGGGAACACGCGGAGTACACGACCGGTCTTGCCGCGGTCGGTGCCTGTGAGCACCTTGACCGTATCGTTGCGATGAATATTCAAACTCGGCATCTTCTTCTCCTAAACAGATGACAGCCAACAGATTACGGATGACAGTTTCAAACCCTTTTTGCGACCCTTCGGCACATCAACTCCCCGTTGCACATCCAAACAACGACTGTCATCTGTAACCTGCCATCTGTAATCAGCTCTTAAACCACTTCCGGGGCCAGCGAAACAATCTTCAGAAACTTCTTCTCGCGCAATTCACGGGCTACTGGCCCAAATACGCGCGTGCCGACTGGCTCGTGATCATCGCCGATAACCACCGCGGCATTCTCATCAAAGCGGATATACGTACCGTCGCGCCTGCGATACTCCTTGCGCGTGCGCACAATAACTGCCTTCACCACTTTGCCCTTTTTCACTGTGCCGTCGGGCGAAGCTTCCTTCACCGCCGCGGTCACAATGTCGCCGAGGCCCGCCTTCTTGCCCAGTCCGCCGCCCAGCGGAAGAATCACTTGCAGCTTGCGCGCGCCGGAGTTATCGGCCACCGCGAGCATCGTTCTCATTTGCACTGCCATGGTTGTTCTCCTTACCCGCCAGCTCTAGTTGGCAGCCTTGACTTCGCCCCGAATTGCCGCGTCTTCGATCTGGCCCAGCGTGGAACGCCGCACAATCTCTTCAAGAGACCACCGCTTCAGCTTGCTCAGCGGACGCGTCTCGCGAATGCG